>JAUWNT010000130.1 GCA_030612495.1 Candidatus Aminicenantota bacterium | reverse complement strand
ACTCGCAAAAGTTCTATGTTATATGATAAAAAAGAAAAAATATATTGGGAACTCTTTAACAAAGATTCAAATAATCTATTGGAAAGATTTAATATAAACTATATCTATCCACTATATTGCAAAAAGTATTATCGTGGAATACTTCTTGCTCGGATCGACAGCAATAAAACTAAACTTCTAAAGGATATAGAAAGAATAATAAAAATAGCTGCAAATATCTTTATACCAATTATAGAAACCGAGCGTCTTGAAGTCGAAAATGACAGAAACTATTACAGATTGTTCAAATTTGACAGGTTAGTTCTGCTTGGTGAAATGGTTGCCTCCATCTCTCATGAACTAAAAACACCAATGAATACCATTATTTTAGAGATCGAAGAGATCATTGATTCATATATTAGACCTGATGAAATTAAGTCAGCTTTAAAAAAAATAAAAAAGGAAACTTTTAGAGTTAATAGTTTTATAGAATCACTTTTAAGTTTCTCAAAACTTAAAGAAATATCAATTATAAACTTTTCATTAAAAGAATTTATAGAAAAAGCTCTTAACGATATCCCCAAAAAAAGGATACCTGCTAATGTCAAAATCATAAAAGAAACAGACGAGGGCCTATATGTATTAGCTGATAAAAACAGATTACATCAGGTTTTTTTAAATATTCTATTTAATGCATTCGATGCAGTAGGAAAATCAGGCGAAATTACAATAAGAACATATTCAGAATACAAGGGAGTAAAAAAAGGCATAAAGTATATAACCTCAATTCATGATAATGGACCAGGCATTCCTTTAGAGATAAAAGATAAAGTACTTAAACCCTTTTTTACTACAAAAAAGGAGGGAACCGGTCTTGGACTATATATTTCTTACGGGATAATGAAAAGCCTGAAAGGAGATTTAGAAATTGAAAGTACGGGAAATGGAACAACCGTTTATTTAATATTGCAGGGAGATTGAAATGAAAAAAAGAGACTCAATATTAATTGTTGAAGATGATAGCTTATTAAGAAATTCAATAAAAAATATTCTTGAAAGAAGAGAGTATAAAGTCGGTGAAGCAAACTCAGTAGAAACAGCTATCCAAACTTTGAAAAAAAATGTATTTGACCTTATTCTTTTAGATATAACATTAAAAGATGGTTCTGGTATGGATGTTTTAAGAAAGGTATCAAATATATATAAAAACAGAGTGATCATTATCTCAGGAACAGGAACTATTGATATAGCAGTAGAAGCTATAAAAATGGGAGCTTTTGCTTTCCTTCAAAAACCAGTTGCACGTGATGTGATTTTAGAAACAGTAAAAAAAAACATAACATTAAACAAAAAACTGAATGATTATCAGACCCTTATATCTGAATTGGGTGACAAATCAAAATTCGAAGATATCATTTTCAAAAGCCTTCAAATGAAAAAAATAATAGAAAAGGCAATTAAAATTGCTAACCTTGATAATACAATATTAATTAGTGGAGAAACCGGGACTGGAAAAGAGTTACTTGCACGTGCTATCCATAATACATCAAAAAGGAAAAATAAACCATTAATTACTATTAACTCTGCATCAATTCCAGACACTCTGGCAGAATCCGAACTATTCGGATTCGAAACAGGAGCATTTACAGATGCAACCTCCTCCTTTCCGGGTAAATTTATACTTGCTGGAAATGGGACTATATTCTTAGATGAAATTTCCGAACTATCCCCCCTTATTCAATCAAAATTATTGAGGGTTCTTGAATCAGGTGAAATCTCCCCATTAAAAAGCGCTAAAACAAAAAAGATGAATGCCCGAATAATTGCTGCAACAAATAAAGATTTAGAAACACTCGTAAAAAAAGGACTCTTTAGAAAAGATTTATACTATAGAATTAAGCAGCTTAATATTCATATACCTCCATTAAGAAAAAGAAAAACAGATATTATCCCTATTGCTGAGCATTTCCTTTTTATTTCCAATATTACTCAGTCAAAACGTATTGAAAGGTTTGATGATGAGGTCAAAGAAACCTTTCTTCAATATTCATGGCCAGGTAATGTTCGTGAATTAAAAAACCTAATTAATGAGATCTCTCTCTTTGTTTCTGGCTCGGAAATTAAGATGAAGCATCTACCTTCCAGCATAATAATACAAAAAAAATCATTTAAAAAGAAAGAACCTTTATCCAGTTTAAAAGAAATTGAAGAGAAGCAAATCCTTAATGTCCTTAAATCAACAAATTTTAATATTAAAGAAAGTGCTAAAATTTTAGGTATTTCCAGGCCTTCTATTTATAAAAAAATAAAAGAATTTAACATAGAAAAAAACTAAATTTTTATAATAATATATATGAAAAAAAAAAGGGATAGACTTGATATAGAACTCGTTAAAAGAGGTTTAACCTCTTCCAAAGAAGAGGCTTGTGCTCTTATTATGGCAGGTGAAGTTATTGTTGATGAACAGGTGGTTTATAAAGCTTATAAAGAAGTTTCCCCTGAATCTAAAATTACGATAAATAAAAGACATCCTTACGTATCAAGGGGTGCTTATAAAATAAAAAAAGCTTTTAAAGATTTTTCAATAGACCCAAAAGGCTTAAAAATAGTTGATATTGGAATTTCAACAGGTGGTTTTTCAGATTATGTTTTAAAAAATGGAGCATATAGAGTAACAGGTATTGATGTTAACATTGATCAAGTAGACTATAATCTAAAAAAAAATAAAAAACTGAAACTAATAAAAAAAAATGCCCGTTATTTAAAAAAATCTGACATTGATTTTGAACCTGATCTGATAATAATGGATCTCTCTTTTATATCAATAACTAAGATAATCCCAGCTTTAAAAATATTTAAAAAATCAATAATTCTAACTTTAGTTAAACCGCAATTTGAAGGAAAAAGAACAATGGTTGGAAAGGGAGGCATTATAAGGAAAAAAGAAGATAAAATCAATATATTACTTGATTTAAAGAAAAAAATAGAAAATTTAAATTTTTCAGTAATCGCTTTTACTGAAGCTGGTATTAAAGGTAGAAAAGGTAATCAAGAATACTTTTTTCTTTTAGATAATGGAAAAAAAGAGTCAATTAGTGATAAAATAATATATGATGAAATTAAAATTTAAAAAAGCTGGAATTGTTGTAAAACCTCATAACAATGTTACTTCTCATTTAAAAAGAGCTTATGAAACACTTAAAGAGCTTAAAGTTGAAATTATTCTTGAAAAGATTGCTGCAAATTTATTAAATCTAAAAAGTGATATTCCAAGAGAAAAAATTGCTGATTATTCAGATATTATAATTTTAATAGGTGGAGATGGAACATTCCTGTCAGTTGCAAAGCAAGCAGTTGAAAATCAGATCCCTATTGCAGGTTTTAATCTGGGAACACTCGGATTTTTAACTGAGCTAAACAAAGACCTGGTTGACACGTACTTGCATCAAATTTTTTATGGGAAATTGAGAATATCTGAAAGAAAATTACTTGAGATTGATTTCAAAGGGGAAAAATACATTGCATTGAATGATGTTGTTGCAAGTAAAGGCAATATTTCAAGAATTATTAAATTACTCCTTGAAATAAACAAACTTAGAGTTTCTGAAATTAGAGCAGATGGTCTTATAATATCAACACCTACAGGCTCAACAGCATACTCTCTTTCTGCAGGAGGACCAATAGTTACCCCAGATGTCAAAGGAATAATTGTAACACCAATATGCCCTCATTCATTCACCTTCAGACCAATTATTATACCTGACAATTCTCAAATAAAAGTCAAATTGCTATCTGATACTAATGGAGTATATTTAACAATCGACGGTCAGGAAGTAATTCCAATGTTAGTAAATGACATTTTCAAAGTAAACATTTATAATAAAAAATTAAAAATAATTGAATCCATTGATATGAACTACTATAAACTCCTTTCAGAAAAATTAAACTGGGGAATTTAGTATAATACTAATAAAATTTCTAAAATTTTTTCAAACATATTTCATAAATAATGTGGAAAACTTACTTAAAAAAAACACCTAAGCTTTACAGGAGTTAAACCTTAATGGTTTGCACATTTTTTATATCCGTAATACAGCTATATATTTGCTTTTTCGCCAAAACTATTGACTAATAAGGAAACCTTGATTTTAATTGACATCAAATAAATAAAATGAAAAAAGATTACTCTTAACAAAACATAAATAAAGGATAATTTTCCCATCAAATTTAATTATCGAAAACAAAGAATATAAAATCGCCTTTTTTCAAGTTTAGGTCTTTCACTCTATTTCCCTTTAATTCTAATACATATTTAGCAGGTTCAGCTGATATATAATTTTTGCAGGGATCATTTTTGCAGGGAGGTACATTTATATACATATCCACAATTCGCTTGTTTTTATTTAAATAAATAATGTCAAGATAGGTAAGAGTATTTTTCATCCAAAAACTACGTATATTCTCTTCATCAAATACAAATAACATACCATAATTATCCGGGATTGATTCTCTGAACATCAATCCTCTAATTCTTGCTTCCTCACTATCAGCAACTTCAACAATAAATTTATTTGAGCCTATAAATAATGAAACCAATTTTGTATCTCCGTAAATCAAAAAAGAGCTATAAAAAATTATAAATATACTAATTATTTTTTTCATACAAGAGGAACAAAAGAGACACCTATTAAAGATTCTTTAACAATTCTACCTTTCAATTTTCTATACCTCATTAATCTTTGAACATAATCACCAACCGGAGCTACTGCAATCCCATTTTCTTTTAACTGATCAAAAAGATTCTCAGGGAATTCATATGGGCAAGCAGTAATTATTATTCTATCGAATGGTGAAAATTCTAACCAGCCCTGTCTTCCATTTTCAATTTTGAAACTTATATTTGAATAATTCATAATATTGATTAGAGTGTTTTCTGCTTTTTTCCCCAATTCTTCAATTATCTCTACAGTAAACACATGATCAACTATCTCAGCTAAAATTGCAGTTTGATATCCAGAACCTGTTCCAATTTCTAAAACTCTTTCATTTCCTTTTAATTTTAACATTTCAGTCATATATGCAACAATGTATGGCTGAGATATTGTTTGACCATAACCAATAGGAAGCGGTCCATCTTCATAAGAATAATCTTTTTCTCTATCTGAAATAAAAATATCCCTTTCAACATTCAACATAGCATCAATAACTTTTTTGTCTTTGATTCCCCTGGCTTTTATCTGCTTATCAACCATTACCTTTTGTTCTATAGAAAAATCCTTACTCATATTTAATCGCTTTCTGTTTTGACATATTTAAATATTAAATATCCATTAGCATCAATATATAAATTTCTTACTCTCTCATTATAAACAACAACTGATTTTAAATGAAAAAGGGGATTCCAGGGTGCATCATTGTGAATTATCTCCTGTGCTCGTTCATATAACTTAATCCTTTTTTTCTTTTGTAATGTCTCTCTCGCCTCTTCAAGAATGGATGTAAGCTTCGGATTATTATAAAAAGCTCTATTTTTACTCCCTTTTTTCATTGTTAAAGTTGGATATAAAAAGCTATCTGGATCAGGTCCTGCTATCCATCCTACAAGAACCATGTCATGTTCTCCCCTATCTACTCTTTTTAACATTTCATTAAATGCCAATGGGGTTTTCTTAATAAAAACATTTAAAGGTTTGGCGTTCTCTGTTAGAATATTAGCTATCTTATTCAACGTTGTATTAGTTTTCTCATAAAAAAGCGAACATTCAAAACCATTTTCTAACCCGGATTTCTTTAGCAGTTCCTTGACTTTTTCTATATTGTAATCATAATCAACGATCTTTTTATTAAAACCAAATAGGTATGGAGGAATTGGTGTGACTGC
>JAUWNT010000011.1 GCA_030612495.1 Candidatus Aminicenantota bacterium | reverse complement strand
AAAAATTTCACGTGGTATTAAGAAATTTGTGAAATTTCTAAAGAATATGGAAGATATGTAAAATAGAGTTGAATTTCTTGCTTTTATTAAAATCGGTAAGATAGGAGCATTAAATTTGCAGGCTAAGCGAATTGGCCCCTTTACCCATCGTATGTCTCTAATACCTCTTTTAGTAAATCTTGATAATCTGGAAGCAGGAAAGAATATAACAGCTTCATCATTTACAAGTGCTTCTTCAATATCAGTAATTCTACCTTTTTGTATTTTTTTGGAAATGGCATTATACGGAAGGAATAAATTTGCCAGGTTTTCTATATTTATTAAAGAATCATTAGCAACAATTCTAACATCAGGTCTTATTTTGCCTATAGCACTTAAAAGTGATAGAGCATCAAGTGCTCCTAAAGGATGATTTGAAACACATACTAATTTTTTTTTTGCTGGAATTTTTTTTTTATCTTCATCTGATATATAATATGAAAAGTCAAGATAATTGAAAAACTTATCAATAAATTCAAAATCCTTTGCATTTTCATACATTTTAAGTATTTTATTTACTTCTTTTATGTGAGATATGTATTCAAAGTATTTTATGATCGCATTTGACATAAATGAAGGAAGTTTGTGAATTTTATTTGCAATATTTGATATAAAAGGAGGGAAATCTTTGGAAATATCCGTATCCTTTGATTCGATGATTTTTTTTATATCAATTTTTTTCATTTCACACTATAAGAAAAAAATTTGTTAAAATCAAGGCTCAGTTTAAAATTTTATTCTTTTTATAGAAGTTTAGAAAAAAAATTTGAATTGTAATTCAATTTTGTTATATAATTAATATGAGGTTAAAATGGCTATTAATATAAAGATTGTTAAAACAAAAAAGGATTTAAAAACTTTCATTAAAGTTCCATATATAATTTTCAAAGACCATCCTTATTGGGTACCCCCTCTAATAAAAGATGAATTACAGACATTTGATAGGAAAAAAAATCCTGCTTATGAGAGCGCAGATACAAGGTTGTTTGTTGCGTATAAAGATGAAAAGCCTGTTGGTAGGATTGCTGGAATATTAAGTTATATTGCTAATGATAAGTATAATGTGAAAAATTTGAGATTTGGATGGTTTGATACAATAGATGATTATGAAGTCGCAAGTTCACTTTTTAAAGCTGTTGAAAATTGGGGAAAGGAGCTGGGTATGGAAAGCCTGACAGGTCCTCATGGTTTTACAGATTTTGATCCAGAAGGAATGTTAATTGAAGGCTTTGACGAACTTCCAACAATTGTAACTATATATAACCATTCTTATTATCCTGAATTAACAGAAAAGTATGGATTTGAAAAGGATGTTGATTATGTTGAATTTAAAACCATGGTCCCTCATGAAACTGGAATTCCGGAAAAACTTTTAAGGCTTGCACAAAGAATAAAAGAGAGAAGTAATTTGAGAATCTTTAAATTTAAGAGCAAAAAAGAGATCCTTACAAGATCAAAGGAATTGTTTAATCTACTTGATGAGGCTTTTGAGGAGATTTATGGCTCAGTCCCAATTTCAAAGAACCAGGTTGAATATTATATGAAAAACTATTTCTCTTTTGTAGATCCAGATATGTTAAAAGTTGTTGAAAATGAAAAAGATGAAATGGTAGGTTTTATGATTACATTTCCTAATCTTTCTAAGGCTTTTCAGAAGGCAAAAGGGAAATTATTCCCTATTGGGTGGTATCATATTCTAAAGGCATTAAAAAAGCACGAGGTCATTGATTTTTATCTTGCAGGTATAAAAAAGAAGTATAGAGGAATAGGTGTTGATCTTTTAATGGTAATAGAGATTGTTAAAACAGCTATGAAAAAAGGATTTAAATATGCAGAGTCAAACCCGGAATTAGAGGATAATAAAAAAGTTCATGCTCAATGGAAGTATTACAATCCAACACAGCACAAAAGAAGAAGAATTTATAAGAAAAAAATAGTTTAACAGATAATTGCTATTTTTTTTATTATAAAGGTTAATCTCTTTAATATTTAAAATTTTTATGATAAGTTTAAAAAAAACGAATAACATTAAGTTGTCTCTGAAAGAAAAAATCGGTCAATTATTTATGATTGGGTTTTATGGAAAAGAATTGCCTGAAAGAGTAGAAAATTTTATTATTAATAATAATATTGGATTTATTATACTTTTTTCAAGGAATATTGAATCTGCCTTACAGGTTGTTGAACTTACAAATAGAATACACTCAATAGGCAAGGTTACTCCTTTTTTATATACAGATCAAGAAGGCGGCACAGTTGTGCAATTTAAAGAAATTGCTGCAACAGTTATATCCCATATGGGAATTGCAGCAACTTATAATAAAAAAAATGCAAGAATTGCAGGCAGAATAATCGGGGAGGAGATGGATGCATTAGGGATTGATGGAGTATTTGCACCTGTTTTGGATGTGAATTATGAAGAAAACAATCCAATAATTGGAATAAGGTCTTTTTCTGACAAACCTGATATTGTAATAAATTTCGCAAAAGAATTTTTTTTTGGTTTAAATGAAGGTGGAGTAACTGCATGCGGGAAACATTATCCAGGTCATGGAGGTACTACAAAAGATTCTCATCTTGAAATTCCGAAAACTTATATTTCATCTGAATACTTTCTTCATTATTGTTTTAAACCTTTTGCAGAGCTTGCAAAAATAAAGATCGATTCAATAATGTCATCTCATGTTCTGTTTCCGAATATTTCAGGTAAGATTGCTACCTTTTCTCCTTACTTTATTAATGAACTTTTAAGAAAAAAAACTGGATATAATGGTGTTGTTTTTAGTGATTGCGTTGAAATGAAGGCAATTAAAGACAATTTTTCTCCTGAAGAAATAGTAAAAAATTCAATAAATGCTGGGATTGATGTGATGGTTGCAAGTCATGATTTTGATTTACAGAAAGAGCTTTTGGAAGTATTACTTTTTTATGTAAAAAAAGGTTTTATAAAAGAGAAAAGGATTGATGCGTCTATTTCAAGAATATTAAACTTAAAGAAGAGATATTTTAATGATATAGAAAAAAAGATTAGAGATAAGGAAAATATATCAATAAAATTGAGAAGTAATATAAAGCTTGAAAGAAAGATAGCTGATAATTCAATAACTCTTTTAAGAAATAAGATGAGAATAATTCCTATAGATAAGAATAAAAAGGCCTTGATTTTAGAGTGGGAGAAAGTAAAAGCAACATCAGCTATTCAAGAAGCAGAAAATGTTTCTATGCTGGGGCCAATTGGCAAAAAATATTTGAAAAATGTAGATATAAAAATCCTGAAACTTAATGAGAAAATCCCTAAATCATTGGGATTTAAATTGGAAGAATATTCTTATGTTATTGCAGGTGTTTATTCGAGAAATCTTGAAATAGAGAAAATTCAAGGTAATGCTATAAAAAAAATTATTAAATTAAGAAAAGATTTAATTGTTGTTGCGCTAGGGAATCCCTATGATATAAGGAATTTTCCTTCTGTTAATACATATATTGCCACTTATGGTTTTAGGATGGTGCAACTTGAATCTCTATTCAAAATAATCATTGGAAAGATTAAACCTCATGGTAAATTACCAGTAAGAATAAGAGATATTTTTCCAAGAGGTTATGGATTGTAATTGGTAATGGGTCATCCTTCAATTTTTCTATTATAATGCATTTCTTATGTACTTTAAACGATAGGCAGGATGAGGGTGAGAAGAGAAATAGTAAAATAATTTCCATCTTTTCTCTTCTCTAACTAATTTTTTCATAAATTCTAAGGCTCCTTTGGCATTACCATAACGTTTTTTTAGTAGGCCCACAGCATACAAATCAGCTGCTTTTTCCTGATTCCTGGAGAATTTCATCTCCACCTGAACAATTGAATTGAAAATAAAATTCGTTGCAGAGGAGTTTTCTCCCAGTATAGTTACCGAAAGAACTAAAGCTACTAGAGCCCTTCCAAGTCCTTTTAAGTGATCTCTGTTGTGAAAATGCCCCAATTCATGCGCCAAAATAAAGGTAAGCTCACTTTGAGAGCTAACCTTGTTCAGGAGTCCAGAAAAAACAACTATAGTCCCACCTGGAAGAGCCATAGCATTAACCTGACTGTTTTGTGTTACGAAAACTTTATAATTCAGCCTTCGATCATCTGATGTAAGAAAGGGATAAAAACCATCAACAAGCTTTTGGAGTCTTTTACTTTCCTTTTTTATTTCATTGACACATATGTGATTATTGAAAAGTCTGCCCATACCAGTTTCTACTTTTAAAGATATATGAGGAGCCATCATGGAAACTACTAACCCCAATATAATATAAAGGGCAACTAATCCACCTACCACCCAGGCCAGTAATTTTATTAACTCTCTCAAAGGTGAGCCAGGTGTTACATTAACATTATTTTTGAGTGTTTTTGGTGTGTATTTCACTACATTTGTTTATACTTTTTAATATTGATATTTAATAGCAGTTCCATAAGCTAATACTTCAATACTTCCAATACTGTTCCGGTTTGCACTTCTGCCGATTGTTGAAGTTTCTATCCTGAGGTTCATAATAATATCTGGCGAATCTGCAGCTTCTTTCATACGTAATATGGCTTCCCGCCTCCCTCTGTCAATCAGTGTCTCGTAGGAACGAACATTTCCGGCCACCAGATTTTTCAAAGAAGCCAGAATGCGTTTAAAATAGTCGATGGAAACTACAACACTTCCGGTAACCAACTCAGCAGATGCTATTTTTTTACCCGGTTTCAGGATGTCCTCCACCTTTTTCATGTTGACTACAGGCAAAGGTAATGTCTTTTTTTCTCTCTCTTCAATGGATTTATAATGATTTTTTTCATTAATACTTCCAATCGTATATCCAAAAATTAAAAGTAAGAAAAAAACTACTAATGCTTCCATTATGGTTACCTATACCACCTGTACTGCTGTACCATAAACATAAAGTTCAGATGCACCCTGCGCCACAGATGATGTGGCATATCTTATATTGACAATAGCGTTAGCGCCTAATTCCTCAGCCTGTTTAATCATCCGATCAGTAGCCTGCTTTCTGGATTCCTGCAACAGTTCTGTATATCCCTTTAACTCACCGCCCACAATGTTTTTTAAACCTGCCATAATATCTCTTCCAACATGTTTAGCTCTAACTGTGCTTCCGGAAACAATCCCAAAATGTTGCTTGATGGTTTTCCCCGGAACACTTTCAACATTAGTTAAAATCATTAATTCCTCCTTTCTTTTTATTTATTCATAGTTTTACACTTTTTGGATTCATAAACTTAAATCTTATTTTATGGAAATTTGAAAAAAAATGCAAATATTAGGGTATGGTCTACATATTTAACTTATGAGAGTATCAAGAAGTTTTTTTTAAAAATTGCCCATTTATGATCTATAGCTGGATGCAATCATATTAAAAAAATAAGCCTTTTCATATAGATCTTGAATTTTAACTGAAATTGGCTTAGAATTGTAACATTATAATATATAATGTTGAATTTTAATTTAAATGAATTAAGAGGAGTGAAATGAAAATAGATGATATTAAAATTTCAGAAGCTATTATTGAAAATTATTTTAAAAAATTAAAGGATTCTTTAGAGCTTGACGTTGCATTGGTAGGCGCTGGCCCTTCCAATCTGGTGTGCGGAACAATCTTAGGTGAAATAGGAATAAAAGCTGCAATTTTTGAGGCAAAGCTTTCTCCAGGCGGTGGAATGTGGGGAGGAGGCATGATGTTTAATGAAATAGTTGTTCAGAAAACCGCATTAGATCTATTACAGAAAATGGGAGTTGGTTATAAAAAGTATTCTGAAGGATATTTTACTGCTGATAGTGTTGAAGCCACTTCAACATTTATATCAAAATGTGTAAAGTCTGGAACTAAAATATTTAATTTAATAAAAGTTGAAGATGTGATGTTTAGAGAAGATAAAAAAGGGAAAAGAATAAGTGGCCTTGTTTTAAACTGGTCTCCTGTTGTAAATATAGGTCTTCATGTTGACCCTCTAACAGTAAGATCAAAATATGTTGTTGATGGTACTGGGCATGATGCTGAGATTTGTACGGTTATTTCAAAAAAGACTGACTCAAGCCTGAAAGTCATTGGTGAAATGTCAATGTGGGCAGATAGAGGGGAAGAACTTACTATAAAAAATGCATCTGAAATATATCCGGGTTTATATGTGACTGGAATGGCAGCCAATGCTTCAAAAGGAGCTCCCAGGATGGGTCCTGTTTTTGGGGGCATGATTTTATCTGGTGAAAAAGTTGCCAATGAAATAATAAAAAAATTAAAGAAATGACAAGCTTAATTTATTGCCCTCATTGTAGTACCAGGCTTATAAATAAATTCATTGATGAAAAAAATAGGTTGTTCTGCACTAAGTGCAATAAACCAATTTATGAGAATCCAGTACCTTCTACTGCTTGTGTTGTAATTAATGAAAAAGAAGAGATTCTCCTTGTAAAAAGGGGTGCTGAACCAAGGAAAGGGGAGTGGTGTCTGCCAGGTGGTTTTATTGAATTATATGAAAGACCTGAGGCGGGGTGCTTAAGGGAATTGAAGGAAGAAACCAATTTAGAGGGTGAAATTGAAAGATTAGTGGGTGTTTGTTTGAGTGAAAGCCCAATTTATAAGTCAGTGCTTGTTATTGGTTACAGCATAAAGAATTTTAGAGGCAAAATAAAACCTGGTGATGATTCAGAAGAAGCCAGGTTCTTTAATTTTAAAGAGATGCCAAAAATAGCATTTGACAGTCATCGATCTATTTTTGAAAAAGCATTGGAACTTAGAAAGATAAATAAAAAAAATTGGATTTATAAGTTTAAAAACTTAAATAGTCTTGGTGCTTATGTAATTACAAGCCCAGATCATATAAAAATTGCAGAAAAAGCTTTGAAAGCAGGTGCAAATATTATTCAATACAGGGACAAGACTTCACAGAGAAAAGATTTGTTAAGAAATGCAATAGAAATTAGAAATATCACAAACAAATATAATAGCATATTTATTGTTAATGATTTTATTGATATTGCATTAATGTCACATGCAGATGGAGTTCATCTTGGACAGGATGATATACCAGTATTGGAAGCAAGGACAATCACTTCTTCAAATTTTATAATTGGTGTTTCAACACATTCATTAAGTCAGGCAATTGAAGCTCAAAACCATGGAGCTGATTATATAGGCATAGGTCCTGTATTCTCAACACCTTTTAAAAAGAATCATCCTTCAATAGAATTAAATACAGTTAAGGAGGTTCTTGAAACTGTGAATATTCCTGTTGTGGCTATTGGGGGATTAAATTTAGATAATATTTTAAAATTGAGAAATATTGGTATTAAAAATTTTGCAATGATAAGAGAATTTCAAACTAATACAGAGCAAGCTGTAAAGAAAATAAACAACTATTGAATTTTTTATTTATGAAATGAGAATGATTATTTCACGATTTTAAGTTGCTACTCTTCAAGGATGTATCTTGCCTTGTCTTTTTCAATCTCATTAAGATGTTTTATGCTTTCATCAATAAGTTTTTGTAAGTCTTCGTGAAATTTCTTTTCATCATCTTCTGATATTTCCTTTTCGTTTTGTAATTTTTTAGCTATTTCTCTATACTCTCTTCTTATATTTCTTATTGATGTTCTTCTCTCTTCTGTATATCGTTTTAGTACTTTAATAATTTCCATTCTTCTCTCTTCATCAAGAGGAGGAATGGGTAATCTAATTGCTTTTCCGTCAGAAACCGGGTTATATCCAATATTGGAATTCCTTATTGATTTTTCGATATCACTTATTATTTTATTGTCCCAGGGGTGAATCATGATTAAGTTAGCCTCAGGCACAGATAAGGTTGCAAGTTGATTTATTGGGGTCGGCGTACCATAATATTCAATCATTATTCCATCAAGTATTGAGGCAGATGCCCTGCCAGTTCTTAGTTTTGAGATCTCCTTCTTAAATCCTTCCTCGATTTTTGTTAATTCTGCTTTTATTTCATTTGATATCTCTTTTAACATGTTTAAACCTCTAATCTATTAAGGTACCTATGTCATTGTTTTTAATTGCTTTGATTATATTCCCTTTTTTGGTAAGAAAAAATATTTTTATGGGTAGTTTGTTTTCCTTACATAGAGTTACAGCTGTGTGGTCAATTACTTTTAATTCTTTTGAAAGAATATCAGAATAGGATAGATGATCAAATTTAACTGCTTTTTTTACTTTTTTAGGGTCATGTGAATATACTCCTTCAACCATTGTTGCTTTTAAGAGAATGTCAGCTTTAACTTCAATTGCCCTTAATGCAGCTGCAGTATCAGTTGAGAAAAAAGGATTTCCTGTTCCTGAGGTAAAGATCACAACTCTACCTTTTTCCAGATGTCTTATAACTCTTCTTCTTATAAAAGGTTCAGCAATTTCTTTTATTTCCAATGCAGAGATTAATCTTGTTTTAACACCCTTTTTTTCTAAGACATCTTGCAAAGCTATACCATTTATTATTGTAGCAAGCATTCCCATATAATCAGCAGATGCTCGTCCTATACCAAGTTCTTTAGCCCTAACACCTCTAAAAAAATTGCCTCCACCAGTAACAAGAGCTATTTCTATTCCAAGATTTTGAATTTCTTTTATCTCTTCAGCTATTTCGTCTATTATTGAGTTAGATATCCCAAAAGAAGCGTCTCCTTTTAAGGCTTCACCACTTAGTTTTAAAAGAATTCTTTTAAAATTGGGATTTTCATCCATACTAAATTTCTTCACCTACCTGATAGCGGACAAATCGTTTTATTACGATGTTTTCTCCAATCTTGTGTATTTTTCCTACAATTAAATTTTCTATTGTTGTTTTTTCATCTTTAAAAAAAATTTGGTTGAGCAAGCATATTTCTGAATAAAACTTTTTTAATTTACCTTCAGTAATTTTTTCTATAATGTTTGCTGGCTTCCCACCCTCTTTTAATTGTGCTGTATAAATTTCTTTTTCTTTATCTATAACATCTGCTGGAATATCTTTTTCAGAGATATATTTTGGATTCATTGCTGCGATTTGCATAGCTATGTCTTTTACAAGTCTCTGGAACTCTTCATTTTTTGCAACAAAATCAGATTCACATCCAACTTCAACTAAAACCCCAATTTTGTTGTTTGTGTGAATATAAGAACCTATTACTCCCTGCTTAGTAACACGTGAGGATTTTGCTTTTGCTTTCTTAAACCCTTTTTTTCTCAATACCTCAACAGCTTTTTCATAATCGTTATTTGTTTCTTCAATAGCTTTTTTGCATTCAAGAATTCCAATACCTGTTTGTTCTCTTAGCTTTTTTACGAGTGACATATCTGTTCCCATATCAATTCTCCTTTTTTTCTTCCTTTTCTTTTTCTTCTGTGCTTTCATCTTCTGTATTTTTAGGATCTTCCTCTTTTTCTGATTCTTGTTGAATTAATTCTTCAGATTGTCTTTGTTCTAATCCTAATTTTACAGCTTCTCCAAATTTAGTAACAAAGAGTCTTATAGATCTTATCGCATCATCATTCCCAGGGACAGGATAATCAATTTCTTCAGGATCTGCATTTGTATCCACTATAGCAACAAGGGGTATATTCAGTTTTCTCGCTTCATAGACTGCTATTCCTTCAAAGCTTGAATCTATTACTATTACAACACCTGGGAGCTCTTTGAGATTTTTTATACCCCAGAGGTTTTTATGGAGTTTTTTATAAATTTTTTCAAGTTTTGATTGTTCCTTTTTGGATTTAACCTCCCATCTTCCATCCTTTTTCATTTCCTCAAGATCAATTAATTTATCAATGCTCTTTTTTATCATAGAAAAATTGGTAAGCAATCCTCCCAGCCATCTTTTATTTACATAGTGCATGCCGGTTTCTTCACTGATATCCTCAATTATTGTTTGTGCTTGTCTTTTGGTTCCCACTATAAGTGCATCTTTACCTGATCCAACCACTTGTATTATAAAATCCAAGGCTTGTTTGAATAATTCGATTGAAGTTTGAAGATTAATGATATATATACCATTCTTTTTCCCATAAATGTATGGTTTCATTTTAGGATTCCATCTTCTTACTTGATGGCCAAAATGAACTCCAGCTTCTAACATTTCTCTCATATTTACTGAAACCATAAGTCCACCTACCTCTTGTGATATTGGGATGCTTTCCTTGCTTTTAGAAGGCCGTATTTTTTCCTCTCTTTTTCTCTTGCATCCCTTGTGAGTAATCCAGCTTTTTTCAATGAAGGTCTTAACTCAGAATTATATTCTAAAAGTGCTCTGGAGATTCCAAGCTTAATAGCATCAGCTTGAGCAGATAACCCTCCACCCTTTATATTTATTAGAATATCGAAATTATCTTGTGTGTTTGTTAAAGAAAGAGCTTTGGAGATCGTGAGTTTATCTCTTTTTAGAGGAAAATATTCATCAAAAACTCTTTCTGTTTTTTTTACGACTAATTTATAATTTCCCTTTCCAGGTCTTAAATATACTCTTGCGATACTTGTCTTTCTTTTGCCAGTACCATAATATTGAACTATGCTCAAAATTTTCCTCCTTTAGATTTCAAGTTTTTCAGGTTTTTGCGCAGAATGTTTGTGCTGCGAACCTTGATATACTTTTAATTTTTTTAAAATTTTTCTATTAAGTTTATTTTTGGGAAGCATGCCTTTTACAGCACTTTTAATAATCCTTTCAGGATGAGTGGAAAGCATTTTTTCGTACAGAGTTTCCTTAATGCCTCCCATATAACCGGAATGCCTGTAATATTTTTTTTGTTTATCTTTTGATCCTGATAATTTGATTTTTTCAGAATTAATTATAATAACAAAATCTCCGGTATCAAAAAATGGAGTATAATGTGGTTTATCTTTACCTCTTAAAATATTTGCAACTCTTGTTGCAAGTCTGCCAAGAATAGCTCCATCAGCATCAATTAGCCACCAATTTTTTTCTATTTTATCTTCTTGTGGCACAAAGCTCTTGTTCATTTTATTCAACTTCATTTTTTAACCTCTTATTAAAGAATACTAATTTATAATATTTTTGGTTATTTGTCAAGAAATTTGCGCTTTAAAATCTTTTATTGTTCTATTTTGTTTATTATTCTGTAAAATATCTTGTTTTAATTTTGTATTGCAATAAGAGAAATTTTGTTTTAAAATTCCAGATTAAAAGGAGATAAATTATGAATATTCTAAGAAAAGAGATACAAGGTGTTGAACAAGAAGTTCCTCTAATTGATGGGGAAAAAGTAAAATATATTAATTTTGATAATGCTGCGTCTACTCCTTCTTTAAAGAGGGTTCTAAATAAAGTCAATGAGTTTTTGAAGTTTTATTCTTCTATTCATAGAGGGAGTGGTTATAAATCTCGACTTTCTACTTATTATTACGAAAAAGCAAGGGAGAAAGCCGGGAAGTTTGTTGGGTTTGATGAAAAATTTCATACAGTTATATTTGTAAAAAATGCCACTGAAGCTATTAATAAACTTTCTTATAGGTTAAATTTGTCTAAAGATTCAGTGATTATAGTCTCAAAAATGGAACATCATTCAAACGATCTTCCCTGGAGAGATAAAGGCAATGTGGTTCATGTACCTGTAAATCAAGATGATGGGTCTTTAGAGATAGATGTAATGAAGGAATTGATTGAAAAAAATAAGGATAAATTATCTCTTGTATCAATAACAGGAGCTTCCAATGTTACAGGTATTGTAAATCCCATATGTGAGATTGCTGAGCTTGTCCATAAAGCAGGAGCATATTTTATGGTAGATGGTGCTCAATTGGCTCCTCACAAGAAAATTGAGATGGGCAAGCCAGGAGATTTGAATTCTATAGATTTTCTCTCATATTCTGCACATAAGATGTATGCACCTTTTGGAACTGGTGTCCTTGTAGCAAGAAAAGATCTTATTGATAACGAAAATGCACCTGAGTATAAAGGTGGTGGAACAGTCAAAATAGTAACTTCTGATGAGGTTGGATGGGATAGAGAACCTTATGTTGATGAAGCGGGAAGTCCTAATGTTGTAGGAAGCATTGCCCTTGCTGAAGCTATAAATTTTTTTAATGAGGTTGGTTATGAACAGATCGAAAAAACAGAAATGATGTTAACAGAAAAATTACTTATAAGTCTTCTGCAAATGTCTGATGTGGAAATTTATGGGGAAAAGGATATCTATAATTTAAAGGGCCGGTTGGGAGTTATCCCCTTTAACATAAAAGGATTTCCTCATGCTCTTGTTGCTTCTATACTTGCTTATGAGTATGGTATTGGCGTAAGGAGCGGTTGCTTTTGTGCTCAACCATATGTAAGAGAGCTCTTAAAAATAAACAGAGAGAAAGAAGTAAAATGTATAAAAAGGGTTCTTGCTAGTGATAGAAGTGATATTCCAGGTATGCTCAGAGTATCTTTTGGTTTTTATAATGAAGAAGAGGAGCTTGATATTTTAATAGAAGCTCTTAAGAACATTATAAAAAACAGAAAAAAATATTTTGATAAATACATTTTAGATAAAAAAAGAGGGGAATATTTTCCAAAAAAATATAAAGATAACCTCGAACAATATTTTAAAATTTAGAAATTATATTTAAATTCCGAAATCAGTTTGAAGTTGATTTATTTACAAAAATTTGTTATATTATATACATGAGATTAAATAAACAGCAGATTGAGCATTTTGCATTTGGTATTGTTAAGGGATTACTAAAAGAAGGGTTGATTCTAACTGATGATAAAGAAAAAATGCTAATTGAGGTTCAAGAGATTATAACAAAGGAATTGGAAAGAGAGGATTTGCTTGATGAAGAGGTTAAAGAAATATTAAGAGAAAAATTGAATGAAATAAGAAATGCGAACATTGACTATTATGAGATGTTTAAAATGATAAAATCTAAGCTTGCTGAGAAGGAGAATATCATTTTATGAGTTTAAAACTTTCAAGAAATAAGGTTAATTACATAACAAAGTTAATAATAGATTATATTCAACAAAATGAAGAACTGGATTATATTGGGGAGTTGGAAAATATAAGGTTCAAGACCTTTCATTTAATAATGAATGAACTTAAGGCGTTTGAAGATATTGAAGAAAAGGCAAAATATAGGATAAGCTCTCAAAAAAAAAGTGTTCCAGAGAGCTCCAGAGAGTGGGAGATTTTGTTTAGAAAGTACTCAAACGAAGAGTTAGATAAATTAGGAAAAATTTGGTGATGATGGCGATGGGGTCAGGTCTTCATTCTTCACACAATGGCTTCACTTTTCGCTTTTATCATATTAGTTCAATGTGGTTGTGTGAAGAATGAAGACCTGACCCCATTTCATAGGAGGAGTCAATGGATTCTAAGAGGTTTGACGATGAAGGGAAGCTTGTTATTCCAGAGGTTATTAAGAGGGAAAAAAATAAACAAATGGAGTCAGAATTTGAAATTCCTGAAATCATAAAAGAGACCAGGACTTTTTATATAATTAAACAAGCTTTTTGTCCAAATGGTCACAATCTTATAGATAAGAAACACGTAATATCTGGATATCCTGGTATAAGGCTTCGTTATAAAAGGAAAGATAATAGTAAAGCAGAAATTGTTATCTCAGCAGTCTTAGGTGACTCACAAAAGATAATTTTACAGGGTAATCTTATATTTGGAGAGTTGGTTGAAATACATTGTCCGATTTGTGATGCGAAACTTCCTATACTAACTCACTATAATCCAAGAAAGGGAGAGCCTGGTTATAGTAAAAATGAAACAGTTGATATTGTTGCTCTTTATTTAACCCCTGAACTTGATTATTCTAAAGCAATAAGCTTTTGTAATAAGGTTGGGGTAGTACATTCAAGCATTAAATATGCGCATGAAATAATTAGAGATATTTATAAACAGCTACCTGATTTTGGTTAATTCTTCTTTTATATATTTATAAATCAAAAATAGTGTATATGTAACAAAAATGGGATTAATAAAAATCAAAAAGGGCTTGGATATCCCAATTTCCGGGGAGCCTGAACAGGTAATTTGTAAAAAAGAAAATATTAAAAAAGTTGCTTTAGTAGGGTATGATTATATTGGTATAAAACCAGCATTTGCAGTTTCTATTGATGAAAATGTAAAATTGGGGCAATTGCTCTTTATAGACAAAAAAATGCCCTGTGTAAAGTATACTTCTCCTGGCACTGGGAAAATAATCGCAATAAATAGAGGTCCGAAGCGAGTTTTTGAGTCAATTGTTATTGAGCTTAAAGGCACAGAAGAGATTACTTTTGATTCTTTTTCAGAAGAAAATTTAAAATCCCTTGAAATAGAGAAGATTAAGTCTACTCTTCTAGAGTCCGGACTCTGGACGTGTTTAAGGGCACGTCCATTTAGTAAAGTAGCGAATCCTGAGACCAAACCTCATTCGATTTTTGTTACTGCAATGGATACCAATCCACACGCACCTTTAATAGAAAAGGTTATAAATAAAAACAGGAAAGATTTTGTTAATGGTCTTATTGTACTCTCTAAGTTAACTTCAACCAGGATATTTTTATGTAAAGCTAAGGGAGCAAATATACAGATACCAGATTTAGATTCTTTATCAGTTGAAGAATTTTCTGGACCTCACCCTGCTGGAAATGTTGGAACTCACATCCATTTTCTTGATCCTGTTCATATCAATAAAATTGTTTGGTATGTCAATGCTCAGGATGTAATTGCAATTGGGAAATTGTTTTTAACAGGAAGAATATTTGTTGAACGTATTATTTCATTGGCTGGCCCCTCTGTAAAAAAACCCAGATTGTTACAAACAAGGATTGGTGCATCGATTAATGATATAATTGAAGGAGAATTGAAAGAACAAGAGAATAGAGTTATTTCAGGTTCTATTTTGATAGGAAGAGATGCACTTGGAACAACTGAGTTCTTAGGAAGGTTTCATCAGCAGGTTTCTGTTTTGAAAGAGGGTAGGAAAAGGGAGTTCCTCGGATTCTTGAACCCAGGTTTTAATAAGTTTTCAGCAATGAACATAGTTTTGTCCAGATTCTTCAAACATAAGAAATTTGATCTTACAACTTCTATTAATGGTGGCGAGAGGGCTATTGTTCCAATTGGAATTTATGAAAAAGTAATGCCTCTTGATATATTACCAACTTTTTTATTGAGGTCATTAATAGTTGATGATATTGAACAAGCAGAGAAGCTTGGTTGTCTTGAGTTGGATGAAGAGGATCTTGCTTTATGTGCTTTTGTGTGTCCATCAAAAATTGACTATGGGTCAATATTGAGAAGGAATTTGATTATGATAGAAAAGGAAAGGTGATGAGCTTTTTAAGAAAATTTCTTGATAAACAAAAAAAATATTTTGTGAGAGAAGGAAAACTTAAGAGATTATTTCCTCTTTATGAAGCAGTTGATACTTTTTTGTTTACTCCAGATAAAATAACAAAAGCAGCACCTCATATAAGAGATGTTATTGATATGAAACGTGTAATGATGATTGTGATCTATGCATTGATCCCTTCTGTTATAATGGCTCTTTATAATACTGGTTATCAGCTAAATCTGGCTCTTTCTGAAATTGCTAATGTCTCTTATGAGGGATGGAGAGCAAAATTAGTTTTATTCCTTGGGATTGGGTTTGAACCTTCCAATATTCTTGCTAATATTGTTCATGGTGCTCTTTATTTTTTGCCTGTTTATGTTGTAACTATCCTTGTTGGTGGTTTTTGGGAGGTTATTTTTGCAATAGTCAGAAAACATGAAATAAATGAAGGCTTCCTTGTTACAAGCTTGCTTTTCCCAATGATATTACCTTCTACAATCCCGTTATGGCAGGTAGCTATAGGCATTTCATTTGGTGTTGTTGTTGGAAAGGAGATTTTTGGTGGGGTTGGGATGAATATATTAAATCCTGCATTAACTGGAAGAGTGTTTCTCTTTTTTGCATATCCAGCATTTATAACTGGAGACAGTGTTTGGGTTGCAGTAGATGGGATAAGTAAAGCAACCCCGCTTGCTGAACTTTCAGACTCTGCTCTTAAGCTTTCAGTATCATTGAAAGATGCTTTTCTTGGTGTAATCCCAGGTTCTATGGGTGAAACATCAACATTAGCCTGTATTATTGGAGCAATCATTTTGATTATTACTGGGGTTGGTTCCTGGAAGATTATGGTTAGTGTTCTTAGCGGTATGGTCACTCTTTCTTTAATGTTTAATTTGATTGGTAGCAATACTAACCCAATGTTTGGGGTTTCGCCTCTATGGCATCTTGCTATTGGAGGATTTGCATTTGGTACGGTTTTTATGGCTACTGACCCTGTAAGTTCTGCGATTACTGAAAAAGGGAAATATATATATGGATTTTTGATTGGTTCTTTGGTGATTTTGATAAGAGTTATTAACCCTGCATTCCCGGAAGGAGTAATGCTTGCTATTTTATTTGGGAATATTTTTTCCCCAATAATTGATTATTTTTTTGTAAATGCAAATGTGAAAAGGAGAATTCTCCGAAATGGAAATCAATAGTACAAAGAATGTAATTAAAGTTGCAATTGGAGTTTGTATTGTATGTGCTGTTCTTGTATCTACAGCAGCTGTTGCTCTAAAACCTTTGCAGAAAAAAAATAAAAAGCTTGAGAAATTAAAAAACATTTTATATGTTGCTGATTTATTAGAGAAAGGTAAAAATATTGAAGAAATTTTTAAAGAGAAGATCCAACCTGCTATTATAGAGCTTGAAACTGGTAAAAAATTATCAAAGGAAAATTATACAAAAATTCTTAATCCAGATAATTTTAATATAAAAAAACTTCCACATAACCCGAATTTGAGTATTAAAATTCCTAAAGGAATGGATATTGCAGGTATTAAAAGAAAATCAAGGTACATGATTGTCTATTTCGTGAAACAAGAAGGGAAAATAAAAAAAATTATTTTACCAGTTTATGGGTTGGGTTTATGGTCAACAATGTATGGTTTATTAGCATTGGATGATGATTTGAAAACAGTAAGTGCATTTACTTTTTATGAACATGGTGAAACTCCGGGGCTGGGAGGGGAAGTTGATAACCCCAGATGGAAAAATTTGTGGAAGGGAAAAATTGTTTTTGACAAAAATTGGAAATTGAAGATTGAAATTATTAAGGGCAAAGTTAATGCAACAAAAAAGGATTCAAAGTACAAAATAGATGGATTATCTGGTGCTACAATTACAACCAGGGGAGTTAATAATCTTGTGAGGTTCTGGTTAGGAGAATCTGGATATGGTACTTTTTTAAAAAAACTCAGGGAGGATGGAGTTGCTGGTTAAAATAAAGAGAACACTTCTTGACCCTGTATTTAATAATAATCCCATTACATTTCAAGTATTGGGCATATGTTCTGCATTAGCTGTAACCTCTAAATTAGAAACAGCCATTGTAATGTCTATTGCAGTTATTTTTGTAGTATCATTCTCAAATTTGTCTGTTAGTTTAATAAGGGATTATATTCCTACAAGTATTAGAATAATTGTTGAAATGACAATTATCGCTTCTTTTGTTATTATTGCTGATCAACTGATAAAAGCATTTTTTTTTGAGATTAGTAAACAATTATCTGTTTATGTTGGGCTTATTATAACAAATTGTATAATCTTAGGTAGAGCAGAGGCTTTTGCTTTAAAAAACCCACCGTTGCAAAGTTTTATTGATGGAATTGGTAATGGTATTGGTTACACTCTTATCCTAATTGTGCTTGCATTTTTTAGAGAGTTGTTTGGCGCTGGAAAATTACTTGGATATACTATACTTCCGCTTAATACAGAGGGAGGTTGGTTTATTCCAAACGGATTATTATTATTGCCTGCAAGTGCTTTTTTCTTGATTGGTTTTATTATATGGATAATAAGAACATTTAAAAAGGAACAGGTAGAAGAGGATTAACATGCTTGAACAATATTTGAGTTTGTTTATTAAATCAATTTTCATTGAAAATATGGCTCTTGCACTTTTCCTTGGAATGTGCACTTTTTTGGCAGTTTCAAAAAAGGTTGAAACTGCTGTGGGTCTTGGCGTTGCAGTTGTGATTGTTCAAACAATAACAATCCCTGTTAATAATCTTATTTACACTAATATTCTTAAAGAGGGAGCATTAAGCTGGGCAGGATTACCAGATATTGACCTTACTTTTTTGGGTCTTATAACTTATATTGGTGTAATAGCTGCTATTGTGCAGATATTGGAAATGGTTTTGGATAAGCATTTTCCCAAATTATACAATGCTCTTGGAATATTTTTACCTTTAATAACTGTTAATTGTGCAATACTCGGAGGTTCACTTTTTATGGTGGAAAGAGATTATAATTTCCCTCAGAGTATAGTTTATGGATTAGGCTCTGGAATAGGATGGGCTCTTGCTATAATAGGGCTTGCTGGAATAAGGGAAAAGATGAAATACAGTAATGTCCCTAAAGGTTTAAGGGGTTTAGGCATTACTTTTATAGTTGCTGGTTTAATGGCTGTTGCATTTATGTTATTTTCAGGAATTCAATTGTAATGAGGATTGAGTAATGAATGATATTGGATTGATCTTTATCGGGGTATTTATGTTTACATTCATTGTTCTTGCTCTTGTTGTACTTATTCTTATAGCTAGATCCAAATTGGTTGAAACAGGAAATGTTAGGATTCTTATAAATAATGATCCTGACCAGACTCTGTTAGTCCCGGTAGGAGGAAAATTATTAAATACATTAATAGAAAAAAAAATCTACCTCCCTTCTGGTTGCGGTGGAAAGGGGACTTGCGGGACCTGTAAAATAAAGGTTCTCGAAGGTGGAGGAGATGTACTTCTTACTGAGCAATCAATATTAAAACGAAAGGAAATACACCAGGGTTTTCGTCTATCTTGCCAGGTTCCTGTTAAGCAGGATTTGAAAATTGAGATACCTCCGGAGATATTTGATGTAAAAAAATGGGAGTGCAAGGTTAAGTCAAATCAAAATGTTGCAACATTTATTAAAGAATTGGTTCTGGAATTACCAGAAGGGGAGGATATAAATTTCAGGGCTGGAGGATATATCCAGGTAGAAGCTCCCCAGCATACTGTTTTTTATAAAGATTTTGTAATTGAAGATGAATTCAAAATAGATTGGGATAAACAAAATCTCTGGCAATATGTATCAAAAGTGGAAGAACCTATTACCAGGGCTTACTCAATGGCAAGTTATCCTGAAGAAAAGGGTGTTATTATACTTAATATAAGAATTAATCCTCCACCCCCTTCTTTACTTAAAGTTCCTCCAGGTCAGATGTCTTCTTATGTTTTCAATTTGAAGCCTGAAGATAAAGTTTTAATATCAGGCCCGTATGGAGAATTTTTTGCAAAAGATACTGGAAACGAAATGGTATTTATTGGAGGTGGGGCAGGAATGGCTCCTATGAGGTCTCATATCTTTGATCAATTAAAAAGCTTAAATACAAAACGCAAGATTTCGTTCTGGTATGGGGCAAGAAGTTTGAAAGAGATGTTTTATGTAGATGATTTTAACAGACTTGAGAAAGAGTTTGAAAATTTTACGTGCCATGTGGCATTATCTGAACCTGCTCCTGAGGATAACTGGGATGGTTATCAGGGCTTCATCCATCAGGTTGTTTATGATAATTTTTTAAAAGACCATCCAGCACCTGAAGATTGTGAGTATTATGTTTGTGGTCCACCATTAATGCTTCAGGCAGTCCTTCAAATGCTTGATAACCTTGGAGTAGAGCCAGAAAATATACTTTTTGATGATTTTGGTACTTAAAAAAATATTTGTTTATGATTTATAAGAAAAAATATCTGTCAGTAATATTAATTATTTTTATAATTTCCTTCTTGAGTTGTTCAAGAAAAAAGGGACTAAATAATTTTATCTCTTTTAGCGGTTATACAATGGATACTTTTTATAATATAGAAATTGTGTGTCATAGGAATTCAAAAGAATTTAATTCAGAGCTAAAAATAAAGAAGATAAAGCAAGATATTTCAGATCTGCTTTTAAAGATCAATCATCAAATGTCCACATTTGAGCCTGATTCGGAATTGTCCTGTTTTAATAATTATAATAAAGTAGATTGGTTTCCAGTATCATTGGATTCAGCTAAAGTTATTGCTCAGTCTATAAATGTAAGTAAAAAATCTAATGGTGCATTTGATGTTACTGTTGCGCCTATTGTTAACCTGTGGGGTTTTGGACCCAAAAAGAGTGAGTACAAAATTCCTACAGATGAGGCAATTAAAGAGTTAAAGAAGTATGTTGGGTATAAAAAAATTTCAGTGAGATTTTCTCCTCCTTCTGTAAAAAAAAAGATGCCTGAAATATTCTGTGATCTTTCAGGTATTGCGAAGGGTTTTGCAGTTGATAGGGTTGCAAAATATTTTGATTCTATAGATATTATAAATTATCTTGTTGAGATTGGAGGGGAGATTAAGGTAAGAGGCAAAAACAAAGATGGGGATTTGTGGCAAATAGGTATTGCAACACCTACAAATAAACCCGGAATTCAAAAAATCATTTCTTTGAAAAATGAATCAATGGCAACATCAGGTGATTACCGTAACTATTTTGAACAGAATGGCTTTAGATATTCTCATACAATAGATCCAAGAACTGGAAAACCTATTTCACACAAACTGGCGTCAGTTACGGTCATTCATAATTCATGTATGTATGCTGATGCAATGGCTACTGCTATTGATGTTCTTGGACCTGATAAGGGTTATGATTTAGCTGTAAGAGAAAAGCTACCTGTTTTTTTGATTATTAGGGGAAAGCATGGCTTTATTGAAAAGGTCAGCCCAGAATTCGAAAAAATTCTATTAATAAAGAAATGATTTTATGATTTAGAACCGTATGAAAAACAGGAGATTAAAATTAAATTTTTAATTATTTTCATTTTTGTTGTTTTAGGTATATTAATTATGGGATTTGGCCTACACTTTAGTAAATATAAAAAGAGGAAATCAAACAAAAGATAAAAATGAATAATTTTAGAACCAAATAGTCAAAATTTCGTATTATTATTTTAAAGAGGAGTATTAAATGAAGAAATTATTTTTATTGTTAACTATAATGTTTTTGTTTGCTTTTCAAAATTATTCTTCAGATTTCTCAGTTAGTCTTAATTCTGGATATAATTATGGTACATCTGATCTTTTTAATAAATATTTCAGAGATTACTCTGGAAATGGCTCGAATTTTTCTGATGAAATCCAAAATAAGATGGGGCTTGGCTTTAATTTAAGCTTTAATATTCCTGTTGTTAAAAGATTTTATATTATTCCAGGATTTTCAATAAATTATGGAAATCAAAGCTTTATTCATACAGAGATAAATGAGGGGGAAGAACCTAAGGTTGATAAAGATAGCTATTACTTTAGAATTTATTCCGGGGAATTAAATATTTCATATGATTTGTTCCAGTGTAAGAATGGGTGGCATTTTAATCTGTTATTTGGATTCAATTATAACTCAATAAAAACAGATGAGAATATGAGAGAGGAGGATGATGAATACTGGGGGATTATGACTGGTATTGGTGCAAGATTTTTTCAACATAAACATTTTGGCTTCCAGGTGCTTTTATACAACCAATTACCTTTTAAAAGCAAGTATTGGGCATATATTGGCATAAGGACTGGAATTACTTATAAATTTTAAATTAAACAAAACGGATTATTCACTATATCCGATTCTTTCAAGTGGGTTTACAACAGAAGAAGCTATATTTGTAAGATGTGAGGTAATTCTTTTAAGAAATCTGAGATATAATGTTAAAGCAATTGCTTCCCCTGCGTTCAATCCTCCAATTTTGTTTCTTAGTAATTTGTGTAATAAGTTGTCAATATCTCTCGTGATTTTAGAGTGTAAGTTCATTGCTCCTCTCGCTTTATCTTCATCTTTGACTTTAAAGGACTCAATTGTTAGTTTAAAAATTTTAATCATTCTTTTTTCAATTTTTTGCACTATGTCTTCAACATCTCCGCCTTTTAATTTTTTTGGGTGATCTTTTGCTAATTCGACTATGTTTTTAAAGTAGTCTCCGATTCTTTCAACATCAGTTATAATGCACATTAGAATGAGCCCTGCATTTAAATCCCCAGCACCAGAAAGTGCAAGATCAGTGAAGATTTTTCTACGTGATTCCATCTGGAATTTATTTATTTTTTTATCCTCTTTGTTTATATCTATCTCGCTCTCACTTTTATTAGTTTCTCTTAGAGTTTTTCTAACATTTTGAAACATTTCAAATTCTTTAGATAAAATCTCATACGTCTGTTCGAAAATCATATCTATGTCACTTTTTTTTCTAAATATATACAACAATTCTTTCATTTTTATTTACCTCCAAAGATTAAAATAAATAATAATGGTATAATAAAAAATTGGATAATAACATAAAATAGAGGTATTAATCTATTTTTTAAAGCATAATGACCTAATTTTTGGGCAAGAAATATTGGGATCTTTTTTATTGGAGTTATCAAAACAATTCCTATCACATTAAAAATCAAGTGCGCAAGAGCTACTTGTAATCCTAAGGGACTTCCTATGGAAAATGAAGCAAGTAAAGTTGTAACAGTAGTTCCTATATTAGCTCCCATAACATATGGGAAGATTTGATCTAACGTTAATATTCTTGCAGCAGCAAAAGGAACTACAAGAGATGTTGTGACGGAACTGCTCTGTACAATAGAGGTAATAACTATACCAGATGTCATTGATCTAAAATAATTTTTAAAAAAGTATGCCCCAAAAATTCTTTTAATTTTTTCCAATACAAGGCTTTTTATTATAACAACCATATTCTTTAAAGCATAAAAGAGTAGAAAAAGTGCGATTATAATAATAATCCATGGATATTCCCCGAGTAATGATTTTGTTAAGTTACAGATTGGCTCTGTTACAAGTTCAATGGGTTTTAAAAGTTTTAATCCCCCAATATTTTTCATAAAAGTTGTTAAAAAGCTTGAAATTTTGGTTAAATACCCAAAAAAATACTCAAGGGGGAAAATGAGAACAACAGATATTAAGTTAAAGAAATTCTGGACAATTGCTGCAGAAAAAGCATGCTCAAATTCTTGTCTCCTTGTGATATGAGAGAGAGAGACTAATACATTTGTTATGCAAGTTCCGATATTTGCCCCCATTACTATGTAAATTCCAAGGTTTAACTTTATTGTTCCTGCAGCAACCAGAGCAACTGTAAGTGAGGTTGTTGAGGAGGAAGATTGAACAATGGAAGTTGCGAGGATTCCTATAAACAGACCAATAAAGGGATTGGATACATTCTGCATTAATTCGATTATTCTATTCCCTGATGCAAGGCCAAATGAG
>JAUWNT010000116.1 GCA_030612495.1 Candidatus Aminicenantota bacterium | reverse complement strand
GTTGAAGCAATAAACAACCTGGAACCAGAGATTAAAAAACTTTCAGATGAAGAACTTAAGAGTTTTACAAACAAATTTAAAGAGAGATTAAAAAAAGGGGAACCCCTGGATGATATTCTTATTGAAGCCTTTGCAGTTGTTAGAGAAGTTAGTGTAAGAGTTCTTAAAATGAGGCATTTTGATGTCCAGTTAGTAGGTGGAATCATTCTTCACCAGGGAAAGATTGCTGAGATGAAAACAGGAGAAGGTAAAACACTTGTTTCTACTTTACCGGGTTACTTAAATGCTCTTACAGGTAAAGGTGTTCATATTGTTACTGTTAATGACTATCTTGCACAAAGAGACTCAGAGTGGATGGGTGAAATTTACAAGTTTCTTGGTTTATCAGTGGGTGTAATTCAGCATGATATGGATGAAGTCTTAAGAAGAGAGGCATATAGAGCTGATATTACTTATGGTACTAATAATGAATTTGGTTTTGATTACCTGAGAGATAATATGAAATTTGAGGTTGATGAATTAGTTCAAAATGGGTACAACTTTGCAATTGTTGATGAAGTAGACTCAATATTAATTGATGAGGCGAGAACTCCTTTAATTATTTCTGGTCCTACTGAAGAATCTACATCCTTTTACTACACTGTAAATGATTTTGTGAAGCGTGCAAAAAGAAATAAAGAAAATTATGAGCTGGATGAAAAATCACGAACAGTTGTTTTAACAGAACATGGTATAGACGAAGCAGAGAAATTTTTTAAAATAGATAATTTATATGACCTTACAAATATGGATACACTTCATCAGACGAATCAAGCTCTAAAAGCACATCTTCTTTTTCAAAGCGATAAGGATTATCTTGTAAAAGATAATCAAGTATTGATTGTTGATGAGTTTACTGGAAGAATGATGCAGGGGAGGAGATATTCTGATGGGCTTCACCAGGCTCTGGAAGCAAAAGAGAATGTGAAGATTGAAAAGGAATATCAGACGCTTGCTCAAATTACATTTCAGAATTATTTCAGGATGTATGATAAGTTAGCTGGCATGACTGGAACTGCTATAACTGAGGCTGCAGAATTTGACTCGATTTATAATCTTGATGTATTGGAAGTTCCTACTAACAGAACTCTTATAAGAAATGAATTTCATGATGTTATTTATGGGAGTAAAGAGGAGAAATGGGATGCTGTTGTTAATGGAATAATGGAATTAAATAAAAAGGGTCAGCCAGTTCTTGTTGGTACTATTTCAATTGAAAATTCAGAATTATTGAGCAGAAAACTGAGAAAGGAAAGGGTAAAACATGTTGTTTTGAATGCAAAATATCATGAAATGGAAGCTGACATTGTTGCTCAGGCAGGAAGACTTGAAGCAATTACAATAGCAACAAACATGGCTGGTAGAGGTACGGATATTTTACTGGGTGGTAATCCAGATTTTATTATAAAGGATGAGTTAAAGAAAAAAGGATATAATGTTGAAACTGCTCCTGAAGTTGTTTTAAAAAAGTGTCAAGAAGAGGCTATTGAGCTTACGGGAAAAGAGCATGAAGAGGTTATAAAATTGGGAGGCCTCCATATTCTTGGAACAGAGAGGCATGAAGCAAGACGAATAGATAACCAGTTGAGAGGAAGGTCCGGGAGGCAGGGAGATCCAGGTTCATCCAAGTTTTATATCTCTTTAGAAGATGATTTAATGAAAATTTTAGGAACTGATAGGGTAAAGGGGCTTTTAGTCAGGGCTGGTATGACTAATGGAGTTCCCATTGAACATAAATTTATAAGTAAAGCAATAGAGAATGCTCAAAAACAGATTGAGAGTCAGAATTTTTCAATCAGAAAGCACTTACTTGAGTATGATGATGTTATGAATAAACAAAGGCAAACAATTTACTCAATAAGAGGGGATATACTTTATGGAAAAGACCTTAAAGATCATATTATAAAAGTAATAGAAGAAATATTCGAAAGTATTTTTAATTATTATGTGCAAGAGAGTAAGGATCCTGATGAATGGAATTTTGATTCTCTTCAAAAGGAGATTCTCTCTCAATTTGGATTTGATATTAACCAGATTTTAAATAAAGATTTTAATGATCTTAACTATTTTGAGGTTAAAGAAAAACTTTTGAAAAATTTAAAATCAATTTATGAAGAAAAGGAATCTCTAATTGGAACAGAACAGATGAGAGAATTGGAACGAATGATAATGCTTCAAATAACTGATTCTCAATGGAAAGATCATTTATTGAACATTGACCATTTAAAAGAAGGAATAGGATTAAGAGGATATGCACAAAAAGATCCTTTAGTTGAATATAAAAAAGAGAGTTTTGATCTATTTGAAGAACTTCAAAATCGGATTGAAGAGGAAGTAATTAGATTTATATATCTATTCCATCCTGTTGAAGAGGATGAAATGGAAGATTGGAAGAGAAAGAAAAGAGCAAAACTATCAAAACCAAGTTCAAAAATGCCAAAGAAGAGAAAGAAAAAAAAGAAAAAGAAGAGGAGATAGAATGGAGAAAAAATTTTCAAAGTATGATGGCTTAACTTTTGATGATGTTCTCCTGGTTCCCGATTATTCCGAAGTTACTCCTCTACATGTTGATACATCTACAAAATTAACAGAAAATATAAACCTGAATATCCCTTTAATCTCAGCAGCTATGGATACTGTGTCAGAGTCCAGAATGGCAATAGCAATGGCTCAAATGGGAGGCATTTCTATTATTCATAAAAACATGAGTATTGAACAGCAGGTACAGGAGGTAAAGAGAGTAAAAAGGTCAGAATCAACAATGATAGTTAATCCATTTACTTTGAAACCTTATAATAAAATCAGAGAAGCACTTCAGCTTGTAAAGGAAAAGGGCATTTCAGGGCTGCCAATTGTTGATGATCAAGGTAAGTTAAGAGGCATTCTTACTAACAGGGATATAAGGCTTACTAATGATGTTGAAAAAGAGATAAAATATTTTATGACTTCTAAAAACCTTATTACAGTTGAGGAGAATATTTCAACAGAAAAAGCTAAGAGGTTGCTTCTTGTAAATAAAATTGAGAAGCTCCCTGTTATTGATAATAACAATTATCTTAGAGGTCTGATAACATTAAAGGATATTATTAAGTCAGAGCAGTTTCCGGATGCTTCTAAGGATAAAGATGGGAGACTTCTGGTCGGAGCTGCTGTGGGTACTTCAGAGGATACAAAAGATAGGGTCAAAGCATTAGTTGAAGCTAAGGTTGATGTAATTGTTGTTGATACTTCTCATGGTCATTCGAAAAAGGTTATGAAAGTTATTGAAAAAATACGAAATCAGTTTCCTTCAATAGATTTAATAGCGGGTAATATTGCAACATATAAAGCTGCACAGGACTTAGTTGATTTAGGTGTTGATGCAGTTAAGGTGGGTGTTGGACCTGGTTCGATCTGTACAACCAGGATGATAACAGGTGCTGGTATGCCACAACTTACTGCTATAATGGAAGTTGTTAAAGCAGTGAAAGAAAGAGTACCTGTAATTGCAGATGGTGGGATTAAATTTTCAGGTGATATAACAAAATCAATTGCTGCTGGAGCAAATTCAGTTATGCTTGGTTCGGTTCTTGCAGGTACAGATGAAAGTCCGGGGGAATTGATCATTTACCAGGGCAGATCTTATAAGAAATATCGCGGGATGGGCTCTATCAGTGCAATGAAAGATGGGAGTAAAGATAGATATTTCCAGGAAGAAGAGTCTGTGGAATCAAAATTGGTACCAGAAGGAATAGAGGGTAGGGTTCCATATAGAGGAAGCATTATGCAATTGATTCCACTTATGATCGGAGGTTTAAAAGCAGGTATGGGTCTAACAGGATGTAAGAACATTGAGGAACTGAGGAAAAAAGCTACATTCGTAAAGATCACGAATGCTTCATTAAAAGAGAGTCATGTTCATGATGTTATAATAACCGAAGAATCTCCAAATTACAGGATGGATTGATTGAATGAGATTTTTACTTCGCTTCGCCCGAAATTTGTCCTTTCAGCAACATTTAATATTTTAAAGTTATTAAATCGTAATCAGGATTTCCAAATCCAATATCTCTTGAATGATCTATCTGGATTTTATATGGAATATTATAGGATAAATCCGGTAATTTTTTCCCTGACCTTTTTTCAACAAGATCAAGAGAAGCTGCATCAATTGCGACCGGGTCAAATGATATTAATACTCCAATATCAGGAGTGACCTTTTCAAACCCTTTCATACAATCACAATCCTTTGTAATTCTATTGAGAAAATTGATATAAATTATTTTTCCTTTATTTACTTTAACAACACCCATTGCATGTTCAACTATCTTTTTTTGAAGTTGCTCATATGTTTCCTTCCAATTGAATTTCACTGCATTAAATCTACATACTGCAAGGCATTCTCCACATCCGATGCATTTTTTTCTGTTTATTTCAGCTCTATTTTCAATAAAAGAGATTGCTCCAGCAGGACACCATTTTATGCACTCCTTACATCCTGTACAATTTTTTTTTATTATTGTAGGTTTTGCTGTTGAATGTTGTATCAATTTTCCCTTTCTACTTGAACAACCCATTCCCATATTTTTTAAAGCTCCTCCGAATCCTGTAACAATATGCCCTGTAAAGTGAGATACAACAATAAGAGATTGAGCCTTTGCAATAACAGAAGCAATGCCAACCTTTTTGTATATTTCCCCTAAGATATTTACTTCTATTTCTTCATCTCCCAGTAAACCATCAGACATAACAATTGGTAAACCTGTGTTTTTATAATCAAAACCATGCTCATAAGCAAGCTCTATATGGTCAACAGCATTTGAGCGTCTACTCTTGTATAATGTTGATGTTTCAGTTAGAAAAGGCTTTGCCTTTTTATCTTTTACGATTTTACCGATCATTTTAAAATAAACTGGTCTAACAAATCCTTTTGTACCCTGTTCACCAAAATGTGTTTTTATTGCAACCATATCTTTAGCATCTATAAAGGAAAATAGGTTATTATGTCTAATTGCTTTTTCAAGTTTTGTGCAGATCAGATCGTCATGCTCATTATCTTCAATTTCTATAAAAAAAACCTTTTCTTTCATTTTTAATGTCCTTTATTTTTAAAATATTCTAATGCAATATTAGTCTCTTCAAGTAATGGGTTTGCAGAAATGTTTTGTGAAACAGCCTTTTTCATCCATAATTGAGGAGTAACTTTCCCTATCACACACATTCTCTCCATCTCTTTTCCTAAATTTTTATCCTTTAGAAATTTTTCGATTTGAAATTTTATGAGAAATCCAATAGGATAATCTGGAAGATAGAGTGCGGAGTCAATCATGTGGGAGTAAATCGCAAGTATTGGCTGATCTTTTATTTTAAATATCTCTGAATAATATTTATTCCAGATGCCTTTTGCTATTTTTATGACTGCATGCTTTAATTCATTTGGTTCAGCTTCAGGGTTCTTATACATCCAATTCCAGACTTTCATATCAACAAGAGAGACTCCCATAATTTCATAACTCGACCATAGAGTATGAAGCACATTATAATACCATGAATCTATATTTTTATTTGTCTGCTCAAGAATTTCAAGGTCCCTTGCTTGAAACACAAACGCAAAAGCTTCTGTAAATGCAGTGTTCGGTATACCATGAAGCATATAATAATCTATATAGTAAAGTGATAATGTCTGTTCAACGCAATGCCCGAGCTCATGCATAGCTGTATTGAATCCCTTATAATTCATTCCTCTTTCAGTTACTCTTGTTCTTAAATGGGATAGATCAGTTCTTATCTCAGGACCCCAAGCATGGCCCGCACCCCTGGCAGGTTCAACTTTTATTTTCGAAGATATGAACTCAGCTTTATCCTTTGAAAAACCCAGTTTGATTAGAATATTTTTTATATTTTTTTCAAAAGATTCAATATTTGGATATTTTTCTGACACGATCTTATCAAGCTTTGTTTCTGAGATTGATTTATTATAAGTAAAACCTTTATACCATATATCAAATGGGAGGAGTTCTCTATTTAACCTTTTTTTTATAAAATTTGCAGTGTATCTTACCTGTTCTGAGCTTAAAACTCTTTCAAACAATTTTTCAACCTCTATCTCTGGAATCTCTCTATCAATATCAAATTTTCTTTTTATATGCGTGGGGTAATACGGGTAATATTTGTCAATTTCTCTTACTGCTTTAAAAATTTTAAGAAAATGATCATACCTTGTATCTGGTTCAGAAGAAAAATCAATTTTTTTATTATACTTAAAAATCTCATTTTTAAAAGGATTCCATTTAAACTCAGGGTTATTGATCACATTTTGGGGAATATCTTGATAAATGATCCTGTTCATCACCTTATAAATTAATTTTTGTTTAACAAGACCTTCAGGGTTTTGATAACAAGCTTTAATTTCATCTCGTAAACCCCAGTGATTTATTAATTTTAACTCTTCAGGGAAGTATCTTGTCCCTTTGTTATCAACTAAATTATTCATATAAATATTATATTGTGATATGTAAGTCTCAGCATTTGTAAATACTTCAGAGATCTTCTGATTAATTATTGATGGAATTCTTGAAA
>JAUWNT010000068.1 GCA_030612495.1 Candidatus Aminicenantota bacterium | reverse complement strand
TATTTACCGCTATTTATTCCATTTATCAATCCTGCTGAATTTATCATGGTAGTTTCACTTTTGTATTTCTCAAATAAGACAGTATTCGAAGTAACTATCACAGTGACGGTTCTGTTAGAATTGTTTTCTTTATTGTTTCCCCTGGTTAGTGTAATCTTCAGAGGCGTAGATGAGGAGACACTGAAATACTTGCCTACCCAGGTATGTCCATCACCACCTTCTCCATCGCTGGTATCTTCGTCATCTTCATCTTTTAGAGGTTCGTAATTGAAAGCCGTAAACACATCGGGATTATTGTAATTAAAATATCCTTCCAGTTTTATTCCTTCACCTGCGGTAATATCGGCAGGAAAGGTTCCATTAAACTCGACTTTAACTGGATTTACAAAATTATCAATTTTCTCAATTGTTATACCTTCAGTAAAAGCAACCGTGAGGAATATAAAATCACCTCCAATTGAATCAATGGTTCCAATTAGCCTGGTTTCTTTCAATTTTACTTTTTGTGCCTGATTGGGATTGTCTGGAAGACCGGTTACCCGTACATTCTGCCCTAAATGCAGGTTATCCGCACTAGCGGCTAAATTGGGGTCAGTATAAAGAAAAAAGGTATTGTTGTCATAATTGAAACTCTGTATGGAGCCTAGGAGGAAATTAGAATCTCGGGGATTAAGAATCAGTAAATCAAAACTACCATCCTTAATATTAGTTACAATCCCCTGTGATTCTAATCCGTGGTTTTCAAACTTCCGTTCTATACGATCGGCCATCACAGTTGCAGAGGCTACATCAAGGGTCCCGTATACTTCCACCAGGTTACCTTCAAAGATTAAATCAGTAAGATCAAAATCGTCACCATCAGCAAAAGTAATAACCTCGTCTACTTCAACTACTGTATTTTTATCTAAGGTAATTTTAATAATTTCACCATACTGTTCCACCATCATGAACATCTCTCCCACACTGGTAACCTTTCCTTTAAATTCGGATATTTCCGGATCATCACTAAACCGTATTTTAACGATCAGGGTTGGCATAAACATTAAACTTCCTTTTTCTTTAGAAACTATATTAAAAACTGAGTTATTCAGGTCAAAGTCTATCTGCAGTGTATTGTTCTCCTCCTCTAATGCCAGATATGGATTAAATAAAACTTTGGCAGTTCCGTAATGCTGTGGCAATATGGTTAATATATGTCCGGCATTATCTAGGGCCTCTGCGTTTTTATAGGATAATCTGATTTCTTTGTATATACCCCTGCCTACAGCCAATGAACCCATTAGTGCATTAATACCGTCTAAATCGAGAAGATTGAGGGTGAGGGGTTCGTCTCCCGCAGCATATGAAAAAATAACATATTGCTGATCATTTGTATCAATCAAAATTAGGTCGGTTATATCTATACGTAATACTGACAAATCCTGGTTAACATCATCGGTTAGAAGGAACAGGGTATGGTTTTTACTTGCATAAGAGTCCAGCTCTTCCTCGGAATCATTGCTGAAAAAACCACATCCCAATGCAGTTAAAATTAATACTCCAATAGCGCTTATTGCTATTAATTTTTTTAATTGCATGATTACCTCCTTAATTTTTTATTTGTCACATTTTAGTTATAATATAATTACCAGCAAAAAACAACCAGAATTTTTTACTTAGGTTTATGTTATTGACAAAAAATTAAATAAGAGAGATAATTCCAAATCAATGTCAATAACTATAAAAAGAAAACCAAATAAATTTAGCCCAGATTTTACGAGAGTAATTGCACGTTTCTTTATGCCTGGCCAACTTGACAGAGCAGAATCTATAATTAGAAAAGTTGTAAATTTACCAGATGAAAGTGTTCTACTGACACTTAATCAAGTACTAAGAAACTTTTCCAAGCGACATCGCAATATTTCAAAAACATTTAAAAACCATTTCAATAAGATAGAGTATGCATTTGATAAAATAAATATTAACCCAAAATCTCTCTCTCTTGAGAGAAAACTACTAATTGGATCTTACTTTACAATGGAATATTCTATTGAGTCTGCTGCTTTTTTTAATCCATCGCTCGTTGAACATCCGGATCAGTCTGGCTTAGAGGAAGGCCAAAAAAGAGTAATAGCTAGTTTCCGTGCAACAGGCGAAGGACATATCTCTTCGATAGTATTCAGATGTGGAATAATTGATAAAAACAATAAACTTAATTTCGAAGCACCAGGTAAATTGGTTGATCTGCCAGAAATTATAAAGCGTCATGTTTATAACAAAAAAAGCTTCATAAAAAAACTTGAAGAAATGAATATTAAAAAAGATATTGTTGGAATTGTTATGGACAAATTGGAAGATACTTTTATCTATGGTGAGCTTCAGGAAAGTATTGAAAAAACAATAAAAGAAACTAAGATAAGCTATTCGAAGAAAAAAGTGATTCAAGCAATAAATTGGTTGGCAAATTCCCATTATGAGATAACCTTTTCGCTTGATACAGCAATTTCAGAACGAGTAATTTTCCCGGTTTCCTATTCTGAAAGTAATGGTATTGAAGATGCAAGATTCGTTAAGTTTGTGGATGATGATAGCAGTGTAACATATTATGCAACATATACAGCTTATAATGGTTTTACTATCCTGCCAAAATTACTGAAAACAAAAGATTTTTATCATTTTAAGGTTATGCCGATATATGGAGAATATGTACACAATAAAGGGATTGCTCTCTTTCCCCGTAAAATAAACGGTAAATACGCCCTTATCTCACGTTCTGATGGGGTTAACAATTCTATTATGTTTTCAGATAATATAAATGTTTGGCGAAAAGCTCAAAAAATCCAGGAACCATTGTATCCATGGGAGTTTATTCAAATTGGCAATGCTGGTTCACCTATAGAAACGGAAAAAGGATGGTTAGTTATTACGCATGGTGTTGGACCATTGAGAAGATACTGTCTTGGAGCTGCATTACTGGATTTAAAAAACCCAACCAAATTAATAGCACGATTAAAAGACCCTCTTCTTACACCGAATGATGTAGAGAGAGAAGGTTATGTACCAAATGTTGTTTACTCATGTGGCTCTATAATTCACAACAATGAATTGATTATCCCATATGGAATATCTGATTTTGCTTCTACTTTTGCTACTTTTTCAATGGATGAACTTTTAGATGAATTATTAAATAATCAATAAGTTTTAATCTGCCTCTTTAAAATCCTGTTATAAATTTTTATATAATTGTTCACCATTCTTTCTTGACTAAAATTATCTTCAGCCCATTTTCTGCAGTACTTACGATCAATTTTCTCCACGTAATTTAAAATATCCTTTGCTTCATCTATATTATTAACAAGAAAACCTGTTTTTCCATCAACTATTAACTCTGGCATAGAACCCTTATTAAAAGCAACAACAGGAGTGCCACAAAGCATTGATTCGACAACACTTAATCCAAAAGGTTCTGCAAAATTAATGGGATGAAGTAGAGCATAAGCTCCGCCAAGAAGTTTATTTCTTTTTTCTGGGCCAGAATGTCCAACAAAAACAATATCATCATCATTTATAAATGGTTTTACCTTTTCCACATAATATTTCTGATCCTGGATTATTCCTGAAATAATAAGTTTCATACCTGATTTTTTGGCGATCTGAATAGCCTCGTAAGTTCCTTTATCATTATGAATTCTACCAAAATATAATAAATAATCTCCTATCTCTTCATTAAGTATAAAATCATTAACATTAACTCCATTATAAACTGTTGATATGTATCTCAGCTCTGAACTGCGGTCAGAATCACTTATTGATACATAAAAATTAGTATCATTATACTCTTTGAATACTTTAATGATTTTCGTAGAAGAGAAGCCGTGTATTGTTGTTACCATAGGTGTGTTAATCAGGCGAGAATATGTTAATGGTAAGAAATCAAAGTTATTGTGGATTATGTCAAAATTATCAGCTTGCTCCATCAAATGAGCAATGTGTAAACTTTCACTAACTTTTGGGTCAAGGCTTTTATCTTCCTCATAGGAATGTTTACAAATATATTCCAGTTTCCCTTTTGTAATTGAATCACCTGTTGCAAAAAGGGTTACATCAATACCATGTGATAACAGGCCCTCTGTAATGTTAGAAGCAACCTGTTCCCAGGGGCCATAATGGCGTGGCGGAGTCCTCCAGGCAATTGTTGATAAAACTGCTACTCTCATCCTATAATGCTGGCCTTGTATTTCTCAAGCAATGATTAACAAGATCATCAATTTTAGCAGTGCCAACACACATCACACTATCCGCTCCTCCCCAATAAATCTTTACAAAGCCATCATCCTCAGGTACAGCTCCACATGAAAAAACCACATTATGAACATAACCAGTAACTTCATATAATTCTTCAGGCTGCAATATCCAGTTATCACCTACACCAATAATTTTGGAAGGATCTTTCAGATCATGCAATGCAACACCCAACCTATAAATATTACCATCCATTGTTTGAAACACTCCATGATAAATGTTTAACCATCCATATTTTGTTTTTATTGGTGTAGCACCCGGACCAATCTTTGCCTCATCCCAGTGATATTGAGCAGGTTTTATTATCAATTTAGACTCCCCCCAAAATTTTAAATCCGGAGAATAAGATATCCATATTGACCAAGGAATTATTTCAGAGTGTGGTCTATCCAGTCTAACATATAAGCCTTCAACTTTTTCGGGGAAAATAACAACATTTCTATAATCAGCTTCAGTTATTAGAGAAAACCTTTCAACTCTATTAAAATCTTTAGTTTTCGCAAGAGCTACACGAACTCCATATCTTGAATAAGCACTATAAGTAATCAAATACTCTTTATCTATAAAAGTAATACGTGGATCTTCAATTCCATATTCTTCATACTCTTTAAAAATCCCATGTTTTGCAGGAACCATAAAAGGCTTTTTAGCCACTTCGAATTTAAATCCATTATCACTATATGCTATACCAAGAATACTACGTCCATTTTTTAAGTGCGAGCGAAAGATCATTATATATTTATTATTATATTTTACTACAGCAGCATTATGAACAGTTGCTACTGGATATGGGACATCATCTTTAGTTAATATTGGGTTATTCTCATATCTCTTTATAATAGCCATTACATTTCCTTTTTAAAAATCAAAATAGCTTTTTAAATGAACCTCTCAAAAGCCTGAAGAACTGTTAAATGAGAAATCAGGTATGATATTGTACTCTCAGCTCCTTGATTTCTATTTACACCATGACTCTCTAATCCATCATTGCAGCCACGCGTTTCAAAATCATACAATGGAGTTCTTAAATCATTCTCTCCCAAAAACCACATAAATGAGGTGAAAAGTTTATCAATATATTTATTGTCTTTAGTAGCTATAAAAGCCTGATAAAACATCAAAACTGTAGCAGCAGCATCAACTGGCTGCTGAGCATATCTGGAACGGGTCTTTCCCCTTTTATACCAACCATTATTTCCTATCAACGATATATATCCCTCATTAGAAATGATTTTTTCCAAAAATTCCATTGACTCTTTAGCAACAATTAATATTTTATCATCATTGATTAATTTATACGCAGAAAAAAGAGCTGCCGGAATAATTCCATTATCATATGTCATTATTGATTCAAACCAGTTCCAATCTTTTCTTCTTTCTTTTTCATACTTATCAATAATATTGTATGTAATATCTCTAAGTACTTTATTCATCTCCTCATCACTTAAAAAGCGGTGTAGATAATGACAGATACCAATTACTGTATTCGCCATACCCCTTATAGATTTCAGTTTTTTGAAATTCTTGAATGCTTTAGCAAACATCTCTTTTGATATTTGAAAGTATGTATCATTTTTAGTGAACCGAATAAGAAAACCTAAAGCCCATATTGTTCTTCCGAATGAATCTTCTGAACCTTTTTTATCTAAAAAACCCCTGCTGAAGCTTAACAAATTTCTAAATGTCCCATCATCATTTTGCATATAATAGATATAACTTAAATACACAGGTAATAAATCTAATGCTATTGGATCTTTTTTTTGCTTGTAAGCCATTAAACACAATAAGAGAGCCCTGGCATTGTCATCAAGGGTATAACCACTCTTTAAATTAGGAATGTTATACTTTGCATGTTGGATAATTCCCGTATCATCAGTTAACCTTCTTATATGTAATAAGCTAAATTTTGGTAAAACCAAAGGATTAATTATTGGTTCTTCCTTTAGTTTCAAGTTAATCCGTGAGTTCAATATTTTAGAAAGGAGCTTAAAATACTTAGAGCCAACTTTTGGCCAAATTGTCTCCCTGCCATATTTATAAGCCTTCTTCCTCATTTCAGGTAGCTCTGAAGGCTTATCTAATAATTCAATAAGAATATCAGCAAGAGCATCTGAATCACCAAAATCAAACAATCTCCCTCTTTTATCCGCTAAAAGTTCTTTTGCATGCCAATACGGTGTTGAAACTACAGCTGTCCCCGCTCCAATAGCATAAGATAGAGTACCGCTTGTGATTTGAGCCTTATTAAGATAAGGGGTTATATAAATATCAATAGCAGATAAATATTCAAATATTTTCTCATTACTTACATAAGAGTCGTAAAAATAGACATTTTTTCTAAGCTTATTTTTTTCAACGAGATGTTTTAGAGAATTTCTATATTCCTCACCTGAAACTCTTACTACACCTGGATGTGTTTTCCCCAATATAATATAGATAATATCAGGATGATTCTTAATAACCTTTGGCAAAGCATTAATCACAGTTTCAATGCCCTTGTCTCTACTCAACAAGCCAAATGTTAAGAGACTTCTTTTATTTTCAAGGTTTAACTTTTTTTTATATTTCTTTCTCAAAACAAAATTAAAATCAGGAACACCATGCTCTATGAGTTCGATTTTTTCTTGAGGTACATTATAAATTTTAGTTAAAAAGTCAACAGCCAGATTGCTCATAACTACTACTTTTTCCGCCTTATTGCTGATTTCCTGGATAATTACTTTTTCATTGTAAGAAGGATTTTCCAATACAGTATGAAAAGTAACAATCAATGGTATTTTTAATCTGTGGATCAAAGGAAGGATATAAATACCTCTATCACCACCAAATATACCAAACTCATGCTGTAAAACACAAATATTAGCATCACTGTAATTAATAAACTTAGCTGCTTTTAAATAATCCCTCTGATGCTCCTGCCTTATCTCAAATTTAACCTCTTCTGGATAATTATATGTTTGATTTGGGTCGTTCATAGCAATAATGTAAGCCTCAGCTTTAATCTTTTTCTCTTTCTTATTTTCAATAATTGATTCTATAAGATCTCTTGTAAATGTAGCAATTCCACATTGACGTGGGGGAAAATTTCCAATACATGAAATTTTTATTTTTTTCATAACAATATCCTTTCCAGCAAAAAAATAAATCCTAAAAAAGGGATTTATTACCTGATAAAATTATATACTATTGCCATCTATTTTACAAATAAAAGCTACATCTTCTTCATATCCTTAAAAAGGGATATTAAATTAAGTAAATCTTTTGTTTATTTCTTCCATAACCTTTTTTGCAGTATAAGGAATTTTTGTTCCTGGCCCAAAAATGGCTGATGCTCCATGTTTATAGAGAAAATCATAATCCTGGGCAGGTATTACACCTCCACAAGTTATAATTATATCCTCTCTACCCAATTTTTTCAGTTCTTCTTTCAACTGCGGTAATAACGTCTTATGGCCTCCTGCAAGCGAACTCATACCAATAATATGAACATCATTCTCAACAGCCTGTTTTGCTGTTTCCTCAGGCGTTTGAAATAAGGGCCCCATATCCACATCGAATCCCATATCAGCATATGCAGTAGCAATCACCTTTGCACCACGGTCATGACCATCCTGACCCATTTTTGCAATCATAATCCTGGGACGGCGACCCTCTTTTTTTGCAAAACTATCTGTCATTTTACGGACTTCTTTATACATATTTTCATCCTTGTCCCCATATTCTTTCCCATAAACCCCTGAAATTGTTTTTGTCATAGCCTTATACCTTCCTGATATTTTTTCTATTGCATAAGATATTTCACCCAAAGTTGCTCTATTTCTAGCAGCTTTAATTGACAAATCAAGTAAATTACCTTCACCTGTTTTTACACAATACGTTATAGCTCTAAGAGACTCTTCAACTTTCCTGTTATTTCGTTTTTCTTTTATCTGTTTTAGCCTCTTAATCTGGGACAAGCGGACAGTTGCATTATCAACTTCAAGAATTTCAATTGGCTCTTCCTTATCAAGGCAGTATTTATTGACTCCTACTATGGTCTCTTCTCCAGAATCAATTTTTGCCTGACGTCTGGCAGAAGCCTCTTCAATTCTCATTTTTGGAATACCTGCTTCAATTGCTTTTGTCATACCTCCATATGATTCAATTTCAAGAATATGTTCCCATCCTTTCTTTAATAATTCATCTGTCAAGCTTTCAACATAATACGATCCAGCCCAGGGATCAATTACTTTTGTTAGATTTGTCTCATTTTGAAGATATAATTGAGTATTTCTTGCTATTCTTGCTGAAAAATCAGTTGGTAATGCGATTGCTTCATCAAGAGAATTTGTGTGCAAAGATTGAGTGTGGCCAAGAACTGCTGCAGAGGCTTCCATGCAAGTTCTTATAACATTATTAAATGGATCCTGTGCAGTTAAGCTCCATCCGGAAGTCTGGGAGTGAGTTCTTAATGACATTGATTTTGGATTTTTCGGATTGAACTGTTTTATTAATTTTGCCCATATCAAACGTGCTGCTCTCATTTTTGCAATTTCCATAAAATAGTTCATACCCAGAGCCCAGAAAAAAGAGAGCCTTGGTGCAAAATCATCAATATTTAAGCCTGCTTTTATTCCAGCTTTAACATATTCAAGCCCATCAGCTAAAGTATATGCCATTTCCAGGTCAGCTGTGGCACCTGCCTCCTGCATATGATATCCTGAAATACTTATACTATTGAATTTAGGCATATATTTTGAAGTAAATATAAAAATATCTGCAATAATCTTCATTGATTGCTCTGGAGGGTAAATATAAGTGTTACGAACCATATACTCTTTTAAAATATCATTTTGAATTGTGCCTGCCAATTGTTCAGGTTTAACTTTCTGTTCCTCTGCTGCAACTATATAGAATGCCATTATTGGTAAAACAGCACCATTCATTGTCATTGATACTGACATCTTATCAAGAGGGATGCCTGAGAATAGAATTTTCATATCCTCAATAGAATCGATTGCAACCCCCGCTTTTCCAACATCCCCAACAACCCTTGGGTGATCAGAATCATACCCTCTATGAGTGGCTAAATCGAATGCAATTGAAAGTCCCTTTTGACCTGCAGCTAAATTTCTTCTATAAAATGCATTACTCTCTTCTGCAGTTGAAAAACCCGCATATTGACGAACAGTCCAGGGCCTTTGCACATACATTGTTGCATAAGGACCGCGTAAGAAAGGCGGAATACCTGACATGTAATCAAGGTGCTCAAAATCTTTTATATCTTCTCTTCTATATAAAGGTTTAACATCTATCTGTTCATTTGTATGCCATATTAATTCATCAATAGATTTTCCAGTATTCTTCTCTACCTTATTCTGCCATTCCTCTCTTGAAATCTCCTGAGAATTCAGATCTAAATCTATTTTTGTAAAATCTGGTTTTCTTATCATTTTATTACCCCAATCTTCTTTAACACGCTCAATAATATGAGATGAGTATCAGCTCCTAAATATATAAATTCATCAACACCGTTTTTCCTGTGTTCTTCAATCTGATTTTTTGGATACCCTGCTAAAACAACAACTATATCTGCTTTTTTCTCTTTTAGAGCTTTTGTTATATGGGGAACCAATCCTGGATATTTATCGTCAGTCGAACACATAACTACAACCTGGGCTTCCGATTCTATTGCAGCACAAACAGCAGCTTCAGTATTATCAAAACCTTCTGGATAAATAACTTCAAACCCTCCAACTTCAAAAAATCCCTTAGAGAAATCAGCTCTTGCCTTGTACTGAGAAAGAGAACCCATATTTGCTAAGAAAATTTTTGGCCTAAAACCCATTTTTTCTTTATATATTTCAACTGCATCTCTTATCTCTTCAAAACTTTCTGAAGTTCTATGCATCTTTAATCTTTTAATAGATACCAAATCTCCAGAGCTCTTTGTTATTGCTTCTGTAATTTCTCCAATAGTTGCGCCTTTTAAAACTGCTTCTATTCCAATATCAATGATATTTTCTGGATTTGAAGATAGATATTTGAGCTCTTTAATATGTTTTCCATGTATTCCTGAGCTCCTGTACTCTTTTAGATATTGCTTTCTTTTCTTTCGAATTTCTCCATAATCAGGGAATTTCAAATCCAATTTTTTCTCTTTCAAGTTAGAATACATATTAGTGCCAATGATGACTCTTTTTCTCTTTGCAATATCCTTTCTTCTTCTTTCATCAACTTTCTCTACTTCTTCTTGCAGATAATCCTTTTTGAGAGCCTTAAACACACCCCCATTTTTCTCGATTTTCTGAAACAATGCCCATGCTTTTTTAGCAACTTCATCAGTTAATTTCTCAACATAATAAGAACCTGCACCAGGCTCTATTAAATTGCTCAAACGAGTTTCTTCGTTTAAAATTATTTGTGTATTCCGCGCAATCCTTCTTGAAAATTCATCTGGCTCTTCAAAACATTCATTAAAAGAATTTGTATGCAAACTGTCAACTCCACCCACTACTGCTGAAAAAGCCTCTGTTGTTGTTCTTAACATGTTTACATAAGGGTCATATTTTGTCTGATTAAGAAATGAGGTTCTTGCATGGATCTTAGCTTTTTGAGATTCTCTATTACCTTTATAAGTTTTAATGATTTTTACCCATATAATTCTTACAGCTCTTAGCTTTGCAACCTCCATAAAATAGAAAGGCCCTATTCCAAAAGTAAGCCTTATGCCCCGGGCAATATCATCAATATTTAAACCTCTATCTAACATTTGATTAATATACTCAACAGCAGTAGCCATTACATATGCTAATTCCTGAACAGCACTTGCACCTGAGTTGTGAAAGGCAAGACCATTTATTCCAATAGTTCTTAACTTTGGCATATTATATTTGGTCCATTTTAAAAGCGATGCCATTTTGTCATAAACAAATTCTAATGAAACAGGTAAACTCCCCTCAACAAGCATAAATCCAATAGGGTCAGCCTCAACACTACCCTCTATTCTATTTAAATCTATATTTTGCTTTTTTAAAAAAGCAACTAATATCATTACTATTTGTGTTGAAGAGAAGCCAGCATTTATATAAATTGGATATTTCTCCAGGTCGATTTCTGATAAAGCCTTTGAAAAATCTTCTAAATTTGATATTGAAACACCTCTATATCCAACTTCTTCATCCTTTGCATTATCAGCATCAACACACAGTTGAGTTGCCTTATCCAGCAACAAATTAATAGCTGTTTGACCTCTTTCTAAATCATATTTTAATGCTCTATTGAATT
>JAUWNT010000269.1 GCA_030612495.1 Candidatus Aminicenantota bacterium | reverse complement strand
AAATCTAAAATAAGAAGAGTTAAGTTAACAAGAAACTTCAAAAAGAGGTTATCTACATTAAAAGTAGATGCAAACATTTATACAAAAAACAAATTGAACTCAAAATTGCAGCAAAAATGTTATGATATTCAAATTGTAATTTTTAATAAACCCTATTTATTTGATTTATTAAAAGAAAATGAAGATGTATATTTCTTTGGAAATATTGAAAATAGCAATGGTTATCTTCAAGTAAATAACCCAATGATTTTTAATACTATTGAAAATGGAAATGTAATGCCTGTATACACAAAAATCTCAACAATAAAATCAGGTTTTTTAAGAAAAATATTTAAAAATATTTTTGGATCTCTTGATGATAATTTTGAAAATTTGCCAGAACAGATTGTAAATAAATACTCCTTTCGAAATATTGTTGAAACATTAAAAAACATTCATTTTCCAGAAATATATAATGAAAATACTTTTTATAATAATAAGAAGAGGTTTATATATGAAGAGTTTCTTTTTTTTCAAATTGAGCTTCAATTTGTTAGAAGATATTTTAAAAAAAACATAAGGATCAATAATTATACAATTAATAATAAGCTCAGGGAATCAATAAAACAGAGACTTCAATTTCACCTAACTTCTGACCAGATAAAAGTATATGAAGAGGTTGTAAATGACCTAAAAAGTACACACACAATGCAAAGGCTTCTTCAAGGAGATGTTGGAAGTGGGAAAACAATTGTTTCATTTTTAACCTTACTTATAGCAAAAATAAATGGTTTCCAAGGAGCCTTTCTTGTGCCAACAGAAATCCTTGCGAATCAGCATTTTTTAAATGCAAAAGCGTTTTTTAAAAATATAGAAATAGAAATCATAACAGGATCAATACCTAATAATAAAAAAACAGAAATTAAAGAGAGATTGAAAAAAGGGGAAATTGATATTATATTTGGCACTCATTCTATTCTAAATGAAAACATAGAATTTAAAAATCTATCCATGATAATCATTGACGAACAGCAAAGATTTGGGGTGTCTCAGAGAGCTGCTCTTTTTTATAAAGGTAAATCTGTTGACCTTCTTGTAACAACAGCAACTCCAATTCCAAGAACAATGCTCCTTACACTATACAATGACCTTAAGGTCTCGAAGATCAAAAACAAACCAAAAGGGCGAAAACCAATAATAACAAAAATAGTTGAAACAGAAAAAAGAGGTTCATTCTATAAATGGTTAAAAACTAAAATTGAAAAGGGTGAAAAAACTTATATTGTACTTCCTCTTATTGAAAAATCTGATTTTTTTTCACAATTACACTCCATTGAAGAGGATTCTGAATATTTTAAAGAGATTTTCAAACCCTTTCAAATTGGAATTATCTCAGGGAAAACTTCAAATATAGAAAAAACTAGAACATTAAATAAGTTCATAAATGGTAATATTAAAATTCTTGTATCTACTACAGTAATAGAGGTTGGTATAAATGTAAAAGATGCAACTATAATTGTTATTGAAAATGCAGATAGGTATGGTCTTTCACAACTTCATCAATTAAGAGGACGTGTTGGCAGGAGCAATTTTCAATCTTATTGTTATATAATTCCTTCTCAGCAAGTAACTGAAAA
>JAUWNT010000092.1 GCA_030612495.1 Candidatus Aminicenantota bacterium | reverse complement strand
TTTCTAAGGATCTGGGAGGTTTGATCTTTAGTTTCACATTTCTTGGTGCCTCTTTTTTTCTTCTAAAAAGAATAGCCGGATTTTTTATAAAAAGAAAAAACATCTTCCCTGAAATTACAAAAGTTTGTTGACATAAGAAATTTTTTATATCAATATAATATTTTATACATAACAATAAAAAAGAAGTTAGCTGAGGAAAGGAGGGTAATAATGAGTTACGATGTAATAATCATTGGCTCCGGATTGGGCGGTTTGACAGCAGGTGCAAAATTATCTAGAGAAGGCAAAAAAGTCCTGCTCATTGAGCAACACAGCATTCCAGGCGGATGTGCGACTACTTTCATGAGGAAAGATTTTAAAGTCGAAGTAGGCCTGCACATGATCGATGGGCTGGACAACGGTGATCCAAAACTAAAAATATTTAAAGAACTTGGTGTCCTGGATAATTTAGAGTTTCAGCGCGTCCCTGAATTTTACCGATTCGTTAAGCCTGGAGTTGATATAACTATTCCGGATAGTTACGAACAAGCGATTAAGGTTCTGAAGGAACGCTTTCCTGCAGAAAAAAAAGGCATTCTCAAATTTTTTAAGGTAATACTCGCACTGCGAAAAGAAGTTTTTAGAGTGCCCCGTCAAAAATGGCGTATGTTGCTCTCAATGCCCTTATTTCCTTTCCTGGTTCCTAATTTGATGATTCGTGAGAATACTACTGTCGGCCAGTTTCTGGATACATTGTTCGATGATGAAGACCTTAAATTAGTACTGCTAGCCAATCTCGGTTACTACCATGATGATCCCTATACGATGACGCTTTTGTATTACTCTGTGGCACAGGGGAGCTTCTTCGGTGGTGGAGGTTATTTTATTAAGGGCGGATCGCAAATGCTTTCTGGTTACCTAGCCTCAATTATTGAAGATCACGATGGGAAAATCATCTACAATCATACGGTCGATGAAATCGTCATTGAAAATGGAGTCGCAATTGGAGTGAAGTACAGCAAAAAGTCCGCAACCAAAGGCGAACAGCAAACTGCTTATGGGAAATGTATAGTTTCCAATGCTGCGTTGCCTAATGTGATTGGAGAGCTTCTTAAAGACACACATGCGAAAACGAAACTGTCTAATGCGGTTGGGGATCTGGAAATCGGCCCTTCCATACTATCAGTTTATCTTGGATTTAAAAAGCCTCCGAAAGACCTGGGAAACCGCAGCTACTCCACAATCTTCTTCGATGGCGGCCTGTCCAGCCAACGGGACATAAATGAATATCACCACGCGGATTTTTCAAAACGGATTTTTATTTTCGTGGACTACAGCCAGCTCGATTCCGGCCTGGCACCTGAGGGGAAAAGTGTAGGCGTGATTTCAGCAATGGACTATCTCTCGGATTGGGATTCCCTGGGAAAAGAAGAATATAAAGAACGGAAGGAATTAGCGGCACAAACTCTGATCGGCCGGTTGGATAAACTCATACCTGGTATTAAAGATGAAATAGAGTATTACGAAGTAGGCACGCCAACAACAATCAGACGGTACACACTTAACCCCAATGGCACAGCCTATGGTTATGCACAAATTCCGAGTCAGGCCGGCAGAAAACGCGTAAAAATTAAATCGCCGATACGCAATTTATTTTTTGCTTCAGCTTGGAGCGAACCCGGACATGGATTCACAGGAGCCATTTTAAGCGGCTATTGGTGTGCGGAGGAAATCATTCGAAATTAATTAATAAAGAATTTTTAGATGTTGACCTGTATTCTTTTTTTTGATATTATTTACTTTTCTCCGAGCTTTAAAGACTAAGGTTTTTAAAACTATGCTTTAAAGCCGATAGGGTAAATCTGGAAACAGATTTGCCTCCCATTATGGAAAGGAGAATTTCATAATTATTTAACATTCCCCTTTCCTTAAGGATGGATGTTGTATAATGAAAAAAATTTGTTTGTTTCTTATTTTACCTATTATTTTTCTTAATTCATTCTGTAAACATACAAAACAAAATGAAATCCTTGTTCTTCATGCTGGTTCCTTATCAATTCCATTTAAAGAGATTGCTAAGAACTTTATGAAAAAGTATCCTGATGTGAAAGTTGTTTTAGAAGCTCATGGAAGCAGAACATGTGCAAGGCAAATAACTGATCTGGAGCGCAGAGTTGATGTAATGGCTTCTGCAGATACACAAGTAATAAAAAACCTCTTAATGCCTGAATGTGCAGATTTCAGTATTGATTTTGCAACAAATGAGATGAGTATTATGTATAATGAAAAAAGTAAGTATTCTGCTGAAATTAATTCTAAAAATTGGTATAAGATATTATTAAGACCAGATGTTCAATATGGCCATTCAGACCCAAATGCAGATCCTTGTGGATACAGGACAATATTAACCTGGAAATTAGCAGAAAAGTATTATAAAGTCCCTGAATTATTTAAGAAATTAGATGAGAATATGCCAAAAAAGAATATCAGGCCTAAGGAAGTAGACTTAATTGCAATGCTCGAAGCATATGAACTTGACTATATTTTTATTTATAGAAGTGTAGCTTTTCAGCATAAGACAAAATATATAATACTTCCTGATGAGATAAACCTGAAATCTCCGGATCTTTCTGATCTTTATAGATCAGTTTCCTTAAAGATATCAGGGAAAACCCCTGGAGAATTTATTGAAAAAAAGGGTGCTCCAATGGTTTATGGAATTACATTGTTGAAAAATGCTTTAAATCCAGGTTGGGGAGCAAAATTCATTGAATTCTTACTCGATAAAGAGGGTCAAAAAATAATGAGAGAAAATGGACAACCTGAAATGGTTAATCTTAAGGTGGATAATTGCGACAAATTGCCAGAAATATTAAAAAAATATTTTATAAAAAAATAGATGAAATTTAAAGCAATATTTTCTTTTCTTGGACTTTTACTTGTTTTGTTCATTGGTATTCCAATTGTTAAGATGATGATTTCAACAGATCCTTCAACATTAGTTTTAACATCAAAGGAACCAGAGGTCTATTCATCAATTTTTTTGACTTTCAGGGCTTCTGTTTGGGCCACAATTATTGCATTAATAACAGGAGTACCACTCGCATATATTCTTGCAAGAAGGGAATTCTGGGGTAAAAAAATCATTGAGGGGCTCATTGATCTTCCTGTTATTATTCCTCATACTGCTGCTGGTATTGCTTTACTAACAGTATGGGGAAGAAATTCTCTATTTTCAAAAGCAACTGGGATCAATATTATAGGAACGGAAATTTCAATATCAATAGCAATGTTTTTTGTCTCAGTTCCTTTTTTAGTTAATGCTGTAAAAGATGGGTTTAAATTAATTGATGAACGTTATGAAAAAACAGCCATTACTCTTGGTGCAACCACATATAAGGCTTTTTTTACAATAAGTTTACCAATGGTAAAAAAATCAATAATATCAGGTTCTCTAATGATGTGGGGAAGAGGAATATCAGAATTTGGCGCTGTTATTATACTTGCATATCATCCAATGACAGCTCCTGTACTGATTTTCGAGAGATTTCAGAATTTTGGACTTAAGTATGCAATACCTGTAACTGTTTTGTTGATATTGATCAGCTTGATTGTTTTTATTTTTATACGAATATTTGAGGATAAATGAATTTAAAAATTGCGAATATAAGTAAAAAGTTTAAGGGCTTTGAGTTAAAAGATATTGACCTTGAAATTAGAGAAGGTGAATTCTTTGTTATTGTTGGACCCAGTGGTGCTGGAAAAACATTGATCCTTGAAATTATTGCTGGCCTTTTGAAACCTGATTCCGGAGAAGTTTATGGGATAAAAAACAAAAAAATTGGGTTTATTTACCAGGATTATATGTTATTTCCGCATTTGAATGTATTTAAAAATATTGCTTATGGATTGAATATAAGAAAAATTGATAAAAATGAAATTAAATCAAGGGTTGAAACCCTGGCATTAAAACTTGAAATAAATGAGCTTTTACAGAGGAATGTTGCTAATCTATCAGGTGGAGAAAAACAAAGAGTTGCTATTGCAAGAGCTATGGCTATATCACCTGATATTTTTCTTTTTGATGAGCCTACTTCAGCTCTTGATCGAAATTCCAGGATGAAAACTCGAGAGATGTTTATTAAATTACATAAAAAAACACGTTCTACTTTTATTCATGTAACCCATGATTTTGAAGAGGCTCTATCATTAGCAGATAGAATTGGAATCTTAATAAATGGCAGAATTATACAGTGTGGGAAACCTGATCATGTGCTTAATAGCCCTGAAAGTAAAGAAATTGCAGATTTCCTTGGTTACAAGAATGTGTTTGGGGGGAGTATTGAGAACAATAAACTTAATATAAACAACTTAAATATAATTGTACCCATTGAAAGGGCTGATTTTGCTTATATTGCTATAAGATCCGATGATATTATTATTTCAAAGGATAAAATTGAATCATCTGCAAGAAACTCATTTTTTGGGGAAGTTGAGGATATATTTAAAAAATCTTCGATGTATGAAATAATGCTAAATGTTGGGATTAGAATTAGTGTTGATATTACAAGAAAATCATTTGAGGAGATGGATATTAAGATTGGAGATAATTTATGGGTTACTTTTAAAGTTTCATCTTTAAAGGTGTTTGAACATTAGGAGAAATTTAATGATACAAATAGAAGAAGCAGAAAAAATTCTGAATAATGTAGAACCTCAGAAATTGATAGAAAAAATAAAGATAAAAGATTCTTTGAATAGGGTTCTTGCTCAGGATATTATTTCAAAAATTGATATGCCTCCTTATAACAAATCAGCTATGGATGGATATGCTATATTATCAGGAGATGATTCTGAAAGGTTTAAGGTCATTGAGGTTATTGCAGCAGGTAAAGTGCCTAAAAAAGAGATAAAAAAGGGTGAATGTTCTAAAATAATGACAGGAGCTATAGTTCCTGAAGAAGCAGATAAAGTTGTAATAAAGGAGAAAACAAAAGAAAAAGAAGGGCTTGTTAGAATAATAGAAGATGATGGCCTGGTAAATATATGTTATGCTGGGGAAGATATTAAATCTGGAGATAAGGTATTGGAATGTGGTGCAAAGATAAGAGCTTCAGAAGTAGGAATAATCTCATCCCTTGGCATTGATTCAATTAATGTTTATAAAAATCCTGAGGTTGGGATTTTAACTACTGGTTCAGAAATTATAGAACCGGGTAAAGAGCTTTTAAAGGGTCAGATTTACAACAGCAATGCTTATTCTATTTCAGCTCAATTTGCTCAAATTGGTATTAATACGAAATATGGAGGTGTTGTACCGGATATAAGGGAGAAAACGAGGGAAAAAATATATGATTTTTTTTATAAAGTTGATGTTTTGATTATTTCAGGTGGTGTTTCAATGGGTGATTATGATTATGTCCCTGGAGTTCTTGAGGATTTGGGTGTAAAACTTCATTTTACAAAGGTTGCAATTAAACCTGGTAAACCAACCCTTTTTGGGACAATGGGTAAAAAAATATTTTTTGGGCTTCCGGGAAATCCTGTTTCAACTTTTGTTATATTTGAGGTTTTTATAAAGCCTTTTATATACAAAATGATGGGGCACAAATATTCTCCATTTTTTGTAAAGGGAATTATGCGTGAGGATTTTAGAAGAGAAAAAACCAAAAGAGCCTCATATATACCTGTAAATTACAGAGATGGTTTTGTTGATATTATAGAGTATCATGGATCTGCGCATTTGAGTTCATTATCAAAAGCAAATGCATTGCTTCAGATTCCAAGAGGCGTTAAAGAGATATTAAAGGGGACTAATGTAAATGTTAGACAGATTTAACAGGGAAATTTATTATTTAAGAATATCTGTTACTGACAGGTGTAATTTGAGGTGTTACTATTGTATGCCTGAGCATGGAGTGAAACGTCTTAGACACGATCAAATATTGTCATATGAGCAGATTATTAAGATTGTAAAAGAGGCTGTGAAAATTGGGATAAAAAAAATAAGGATTACTGGTGGGGAGCCGCTTGTAAGAAAAGGAATTTCTTATCTTATAAGAGGAATAAAAAAAATTGAAGGTATAAATGAGCTTACAATGACTACAAATGGAGTTCTGCTGGAGGATATGGCTTTTGAGTTGAAATATGCCGGGCTTGATAGTATTAATATTTCTCTGGATACACTTGATCCTGAGAAATATAAAAAAATAACGAGAGTAGGTGATATAAGAAAGGTTTTTAGAGGAATTGATGCTGTGATTAAGTCTGGGTTTAAAGGTACAAAATTAAATATGGTACTTATACCTGGGAAAAATGATGATGAAGTAGAAGATATGAAAGAATTCTGTATTAAAAAGGGATTGCTTTTGCAGAGGATTAACCATTATTCTTTAGATAGTTTAAGTAGTATTAACAAATTATACGAGGCTGAGAGGCCGCTTCCATGCAGCTTATGTAATAGAATAAGATTGACTGCAAATGGGAATTTTAAACCATGCTTGTTTTCAGATTTGGAAATTCCCATTGATTTTAACGATATTATAGGAAGTATAGAAAAGGCAGTAATTAATAAGCCAGCAAATGGTACACATTGCTATAAGAGACAAAATTGGCAAATAGGAGGGTAAAAATGGAGTTTTCTCATTTGAATGAAAGGGGTGAGGTTAATATGGTTGATATAAGTGGAAAAAAGATTGTTCATAGAGAGGCAGTTGCTTCAGGAATAGTTTATTTAAGAAAGGAAACAATTGAGTTAATTAAAAATAATCTGATAAAAAAAGGGGATGTTCTTTCAATTGCAAGGATTGCAGGTATAGTAGGTGCAAAGAAAGCATTTGAATTGATCCCTTTATGTCATAATATTCCCATTAATAAGATTGATGTTCATTTTGATATAAAAAAGGATAGGATTAATATTAGATCAAAAGCCATTTGTGATGCAAAAACCGGTATAGAAATGGAAGCTTTAACTGCAGTTTCAATAGCATGCTTAACTATATATGACATGTGTAAGGCTGTTGATAAAAGCATGGTTATTTCAGATATAAAATTAGAGAAGAAGACAAAAGATGAAATTTGAAGTTGTGTCAGTTAGTATATCTGAAAAAAGGGGAGTTCAAAAACATGAAGTGCAAGAGATAGAATGTATTGCAGGATATGGAATAAAGAGAGATGGTCATGCAGGAAATTGGCATAGACAAGTGACTTTACTGGCAAAAGAAGTTATAGATGAAGCAATAGAAAGGATAAATAAAAAAGGAAAGAATATTTTTGTTGGCCCTGGGACCTTTGCTGAGAATATTGTGACCAGAGGTGTAGACTGGAGTAAAGCCAAAGTTGGGGGAAAGATCAAAATAAATGAAGTTGAGATGCAAGTAACTCAAAAAGGAAAAGAGCATGATGAAAACAATCCTATTTTTAAGATAACCGGAGAGTATCTTCTTCCCATTCATGGGGTTTTTGCAAAAGTTATAAAGGGAGGGAAAATTCATGTTAAAGATTGCGGTTATTACAGTTTCAGATAGAGCCTATAAAGGTGAGTATAAAGATTTGTCAGGTCCTAAAATAAAGGAAATTATTGATAACTCTAATATAGACGCAGAGGTTTCTCTTTTTATTGTACCTGATGAAAAAGAGAAAATAAAAGAGTTAGTTGAGAAAAAAATAGGTGTTGATTATATTATTACAACTGGAGGAACGGGAATTTCTCCAAGAGATGTGACTCCTGAGGTCACAGAAGCGATTTGCACAAGAGAATTACCAGGTATATCAGAAATGTTACGTATGGAATCGTATAAAGAGACAAAGAATGCTGTGTTTTCAAGAGCTTTTAGCGGAGTAAAAGAAAATACAATAGTAATTAATTTTCCGGGTTCTGTAAAAGCTGTTGCGTTTTGCACAAAATTGGTAATCCCAGTTCTGGAACATGGTATGAAAATGCTTTATGGAGGAAAACACTGATTTGAGATGTTTAATCCTTATATGTTGAGTTTTTTGTGAAGTTTTTCAATATCAACATCAGATCCAAATACAAGCATTATATCGCTCTCTTTTATTAGAAAATCAGCTCCAGGGTTCATGGTAGTGGATTCTGGGATAATAGATTTTATTGCAATCACAGTTACATTATATTTTTTTCTTAAATTGATTTCACCAAGACTTTTGCCTATAAAAGAGTCCGGCGGAGCAATTTCCTGAATAACAAAGCCTGATTCAATTGGAAGGTAATCCAGTAAATTACTAAAACTCAATTGGGTTCCAATTTTTTTTGCAATATCTCTTTCTGGATAATAAACTTCATTTGCACCTACAAGGAAAAGAATTTTTTCATGATCTTCTGAAAGTGCTTTAGCAATGATTTTTTTTACACCCAGTTCTTTTAGAATGTATACAATCATAATACTCGGTTCTAAACTGGGGCCAGCTGAAACTATAACACAATCAACATCAGTAATACCAATGGAAGTCAAGTTTTCTTTACTTGTAGCATCCATAGTAATTGGTTGAGTTGCAACATCCTTGATTTCATTAACCTTTATTTCATCAATATCTATTGCAATTATTTCAACATTTTTTTTTGCCAGAGTTTTTACGAGGTTTGAGCCAAAACTGCCCAATCCTATTACTGCAAATTTTTTCATTTTATCTCCTTATCCTATCATACGTAATGTCAAAAGTTTTTAAGGTAAAACTTTCAAAACCCTTTATATTAAAGGTTTTCACCTTTATTTAGCTTTTCTCCCTTTTTTTTGTTAAAATCTGCATTTCAGGGAGATTAAAAATGCATGATAATGTAGTTAGA
>JAUWNT010000199.1 GCA_030612495.1 Candidatus Aminicenantota bacterium | reverse complement strand
AACAAGAAAGGAAGAGGCCCCGGTGAATTTATATGGAGCCTATCACCCAGGAAAGTTGATACCAACATTGTTTTTATTGATATAATGAACAAGATTCTATTTTACGATTTTGATCTGAATTTTATTAAAGAGATTAAATTTTCGAAAATAACAAGAGATTTTTTATATATAGATAATAAATATTTTATTTTTCCAGAAAATTCAGGATCAAATTTTTATTTAGGCAAATATACTCTGAATGGAGATCTGATAAAAAATTTTGGGAAAAAATTAATTAAAAATAGAAAAGATAAGTTGTATTATTTAAAGAAAGCACATTTTTTAGCTTATGACGAAATCAGAAAAGTAGTATGGATTGCTATGTTAAATAAATATGAACTTAAATCCTTTTATAATGAAACTCTGAAGGACGAGATAGAAGCAGAATCAGAGTTTTTTAAAAGGTATGAAGCAATAGATGAAGAAACAGGAGAAAAAGAAACAAAGCTAGATGGTAAAGGGATTAAGCTTATTTTATTAAAAAACAAGCTTTTTTACTTTTTTAAGAAAAAAAGTAATAGTTATTGTGATGTTTTTGATTTAAAAAACATTACGCATTTAAAAAGATATAAACTAAAAAATAATTATAAATTAATTAGCCATCTAAGTGAAAATGTTTTCTATGGGGTTTCAGTTGATGAACAAGGCGAGTATCTTTTATTTAAAATTGAAATTTCAGGAGTTTGAGGTGTTTGAAATATTTTTTTTAAAAACAAATTAGGAGAGGAATAATATGAGGCAAAGTAAAACACAATACTCTCTTTATTGCGAGATATATAAGAGGTAATCAAGGTATTTTGACATTTATAAAAATGACATTCTACACTAAAAAATTGACTAAATGTGATTAATATATTAGTATATTTAGATGAAAATATTTTCTTTTGGAGGCTGGTCTAAAAGCGGGAAAACAACATTAATAACACGCTTGATTACAGAATTAAAAAAAAAAAATAAAAAGGTTTTGGCAGTAAAAAATATCCCAAATAAATATAGTTTAGAACCTGAATCAAAAGATACTTTCAAATTTCTTGAATCAGGAGCTGATGAAGTTTATCTTATTGCAAAACAGGAAATTTTAAGCATGAAAAAGATAAAAAACGAAAATGAAGCAATAGATATTTTAAAATCTGATTTTAAAAATTTTGATTTTTTAATTTTAGAGGGTTTATGTATAGAAAACGTTCCTTTAATCGAAGTATTTGATTCAAAAACAAAGAATAACCTTAAATTCCCAATTGATAGATTATCAGCAATTGTATCAGACATAAAACCAACAAATAAAATTCCATGTTATAAAAGGGATGATATAAATAAAATCACAAAATTTATGGAGGATTATAATGGATAAAAATATTATTTTAAAAATCAATGATAAAAAAATACCCTTGAATTTATTTTTAAAAAAAGTGTTTATAAATATAATTGAAGGCACAGTTAAACCCCTAAAAAAATTGCCTGAAAATATAGAAAAAATTGAGATAAAAATTGAAAAAAAATAAAGGAGAATGAAAAATGGCTAAAAATTATGATATTAATCAATTAAAATCAAAACACAAATTATTAAAAGAATTCAAATACGAATTGAAACCTGTTGAAAAAGGTTATAATAACAGAACTTTATATGTTAACCTTTCAAATAATGAGATAAAAGAAAAAGTTGTTTCAGATGAAATGAAGAAAAAATTCATCGGAGGAAAGGGATTTGCCCTTAAATTATTGTGGGACGCAGTTAATGAAAATACAAAATGGGATTCTCCTGAAAATGAAATAAATATTGCAGTTGGACCAATTGGAGGCAACACCTCTTATGCAGGTAGTGGAAAATCAATTGTAACTTCAATCTCTCCTTTAACTAATGTACCTATTGACAGTAATGTTGGAGGGTTTTTTGGACCATATTTTAAATTTTCAGGTTTTGACGCTATTGAAATCCAGGGAAAAGCAAAAAATGAAGTGATCATTCATATAGATGGTGATAAAGGGATCATTCAAATCTTTGAAGCTCCGGAAGAAGCAATTAACAGCCATATTTTAGCAGAACAGATGATTGACATGTTTGCAGAGAATGAAAAGGATAAAATTCATGTTTCATCTGTAAGTGCTGGTAAAGGCTCAGACCACTCATATATAGGATGTTTGAATTTTTCATTTTATGATGTAAAGAAAAAAGCAGTACGTGTAAAACAAGCAGGAAGGGGGGGTATTGGCACGGTATTTAGAGATAAAAAGCTAAAAGCCCTTGTTGTGAAATTTTCAAGTTTAAATGCTAATTCAAATAATGTTTTTGACTTATCAAAATTAAAACAAGCCGGACTTAAAATAAGAAAGGAATTAAACGAACTTGATGATCAGCAGTGTAAAATGAGAAAGGTCGGAACATCCCACTTAGCAGAGCTAATGAATGAGTATGATCTATTCCCAACAATGAATTACAAATTCGGAAGCCATAAACAAGCTTCAAATATATCTTCAGATGTGTTTTACAAATATTACACACACGGTTATGCAACCGATGGATGCTGGATAGGTTGTGCCATGGCATGTTGTAAAGCTGTTGAAAATTTCAAACTAAAAACAGGTCCATACAAAAACGATAAAGTTATTATTGATGGACCTGAATATGAAACAATAGGAGGATGCGGTTCAAATTTAGGAATATTTGATGCTGAAGCTGTACTTGAAATTAATTTCTATTGTGACACTTATGGTGTTGATACTATATCATTTGGTACGATGACTGCATTTATTATGGAATGCTGGGAAAATGGCATACTTGATAAAGACAAAACCGGAGGGCTTGAATTTACATGGGGCAATTCAAAAGATGTTCTTGAGCTTCTTCATCAGATTGCAAGAGGAGAGGGATTTGGTTTAATCGCAGGGAAAGGAATAAGAAAAATGAAAGATTATTTTGAAAAGAATTTTGGAGCAGACAGAAAATTTATGGATGATATTGGTATGGAAGCAAAGGGTCTTGAATATTCTGAATATGTGACAAAAGAATCACTTGCAATGCAGGGTGGGTATGGACTTGCTTTAAAAGGACCACAGCATGATGAGGCGTGGCTTATTTTTATGGATATGGTCAACAACCAGATACCTACATTTAAAGATAAAGCTGAAGCATTGCACTATTTTCCTATGTTCAGAACATGGTTCTCCTTACAGGGTTTGTGTAAACTCCCATGGAATGATGTAGAACCAGCCAATAATGCTGAAACAGACGAACCAGCAAAGGTCCCTGAACATGTTCAAAATTATGTTGATATTTT
>JAUWNT010000108.1 GCA_030612495.1 Candidatus Aminicenantota bacterium | reverse complement strand
ATAGATTAAGGTATATATTTTATTATATATTTACACCAAGTCAATTTGATCTTTTAGTCATTAATTTACCAGAATTTTTATACCCTTTCTACTATATAATAAGACCTATCCGTCAATTTTATAAATATTTTACAAAATTTTTAGATCTACTCTTTAATGGATTTAAAAGATCAAAGTCTGAATCCCAGAGTTAAACCAACCATAACATTTTTAAAGAGATTATTAAAAGGAGTTGTTATAAAAGCAGTTAACCTGAACTCCTTATCAATCCCGGCGTTTAGTTTTAGCCTCCAATCAGTAGAAGGTGCATTACCGGAAATTTTGAACCACTTAGACACTCCAATCCCAGCAAAAAGAGAATTAGACTCAAAGTTAAATAATACCCCGGGAGCTAAATATAATGGATCAAATTTGAATTTATACGATACAAGGTACAATTCAGGGCTTATCATAAAATAATCTGTAAATACAATATCTAAAGCAAATCCATACTCTGCATAATAGGGCTTAAAAGAAAATGAGTCATCAGTTGTGATCCCCCAATTGAAGGTAAATTGTTTACCTATATAATTAGATCCCTTTGAACCATCTGAGTATAAACTCAATGTGGAAACTATTATAAGCAAAAAAATGATAAAAAATATTTTTTTCATTCTCCCTCCTTCTTTATTATAATTAATCTAAAAAAAATTTTCAATAAAAAAATTATAAATTATTTAAAATTTCTAAAAACTCATCTTTGTTTTTAAACCCGGAAAATCGTTTAATTTCCATACCCTGTGCATTTAAGAATAAAACAGTAGGCATTCCAATAATATTTAATCTTTTCCTTAGCTCTCTATTTTTTTCACTCTTTTCAGTAAAATCCAGTTTAACAATCACATAATCCTTCAAAACCTTTGAAACATCCTTCTCAGAAAAGGTATATTTATCGAGCTCTTTACATGCAACACACCATTCTGCATAAGCATCCACCATAAGGATCTTGTTTTCTTTCTCTGCTTTTAATTTTCCCTGTTCAAGGTCTTTTATCCAGGCAAGATTATTTTCATAATTTTCAACTGGTCCAACACTATAGGGGAAATACTTTATTTCAATTGATTTGAAAAATAAAAATACTCCGCATAAAAAAATTATTACAACAATAACCTTATAAAATTTTTCTTTATAATCGTGTTTATCAATACCCTTAAAAAGCCCCATAAAAATACTTATTGATATCAAAAATATCCCCCACATAAGAAGAGTAACCCATTTAGAAGAAATTAAACTCAAAAAATAGATTCCTCCTCCAATAAGTAAAATTGAAAAGAGATACTTCATATAATCCATCCACTTTCCTGCTTTAGGCATTGATGATATTACACCTGAAAAAGTGCCTGCTAAAACAAATATAACACTCATTCCTAGAGAAAAAGTAAATGTTAGCCAAAAACCAAGAAAAAGATTTTTAGTTTGACTGATCCATGAGAGCAAAGCAATTAGTACTGGACCCACACATGGAGCTGCTATAATTCCAGAAACTCCTCCAATAATAATTGAACCCAGTATCTCACTTTTATGACCTTTCTGAATTTTTGAAGAGATTGAAGATGGAACTGGAATTTCAAAAAAACCCGCAAGGCTGAGCCCCATAACTATAAAAATAAAAGAAATAATAAGCACAACCACTGGATTTTGGAATGATATTCCCATTAAAGAACCAGTTGTTGCAGCAATAACACCAAGTATTGCGTAAACAATAGATAGTCCTAGTACAAAAAATAAAGAGAGATAAAAACCCTTTATCTTCTTTTTTCCCGCTCTTGAGCCAATATACCCCATAACAATTGGAATAACAGGATAAACACAAGGAGTCAGGCTTGTTAAAAAACCAGAAATAAAAACAATCACAAAAAGCAAAAGAGAAGGTTTGCCCCTCAACTCCTCATTGATTATTCTATTCATCCATTTGGAATAGGACTCATCCTCTTCAACATTAGATTTATCTGCCTTTTGCTCATTTTTGAGTTTAATATCTTCAAATCTTTTAGAAATATTTATTTCTATTTTTTTTGATTCAGGAGCAAAGCAGAGTTCCATAGGTCTTTCTTTACATATTTGATATCCAATATTAAAAACAAGTTTATATGGAGATTTGAACTTCTTTAAAGACTTCACATACACATTAACCCTGAATTCTCCCTTAAAAACGTTTTCATTCTTATATGGTACTCCTTCAGGAAATTTTATATTTATAATTTTTATAAATTTATTTTCCTCAAGCTCGATTTCAAAAAAATTATTTTTTAAATCAGTTATATGATAATCTTCATCAACAAAAAAATTAAAAACAATAATTCCTTCCTCATAATTAACCTGAGGTTTTATATCAGGTTCAACAACAAATTGATCTCCTAAAAAATCATCTTGTGCTTTAACAAATAAAAACAAATTCAGAAGAAATAATATAATAAAAAATCCTTTTCTATTCATAATTGTTATATCTTAACAAACAATATTTTAAAGTCAATAACTCTAAAATTGAAAATATTAGGATTTTAATTTTACATTTCAATTAAAATATTGTATAAAATATTATGACCAAATTTAATGATAATAATAATTGTTTTGTATGCGGAACAAAAAATAAGATAGGACTTAAACTAAAGTTTAGATATATTAAAAAGCCTGATCTTGTTAAATCTGAAATTATATTCCAGGAACATTTCCAGGGTTGGGCTAATATTGTTCACGGGGGCCTAATTTCAACAGTATTGGACGAAATAATGATAAAAACAGCTGAAATAAGAGGATTAAAATGTGTTACAGCTGAAATCAATATTAAATTTAAAAAACCTGCTTTAACTAAAACAAAATATATATTGAATGCTAAGATAAGGGAGATAAAAAGAAAAATAATCATTACAGAGGCAAGTATTCAAGGTTTAGATAATATAACTATTGCAACAGCTAATGCAAAACTTTTTATTATAAATTAGATTTTAAAGACAATTTTTTAAATAATCTTTATATAAAGTAAAAAAAAGGAGGGAAAATGTCCTATAAAGGTATTTCGGATTTCAGGAGTGATACAGTTACAAGGCCTACTGAAGAGATGAGAAAAGCAATGTATAATGCAGAGGTTGGAGACGATGTTTTAGGGGATGATCCAACTGTAAAAAAATTAGAAGAGATATCATCAGAGAAATTAGGCAAAGAAGCAGGGCTTTTTGTTCCTTCAGGCACAATGGGAAATACTATTGCATTAAAAATAGCTGCTGGAGAAGGTAAGGAAGTTATTCTCGAAGAGAGATGCCATATACTTAATTATGAGTCAGGAAACATCTCAAGAATAGCAAAGAGTCTTCCACGTGCACTTCCATCGGATAGAGGAGAAATCCCATTGAATCTAATAGAAAAAAATATTCACACCAGTTTGAGAGATCATATACCGGAGACAAAAGTCATCAGTCTTGAAGATACACACAATAACTGGGGAGGAAGCATTTTAAGTCTTGATTACTTAAAAAATGTAAAATCAATTGCTGATAAACATCATTTACATATGCACCTGGATGGTGCAAGAATATTCAATGCAAGTGTAGCTCAGAAAATTGATGTTAAAGAAATTTCAAAATATTTTGATTCAATAATGTTTTGCCTTTCAAAGGGACTTTCAGCACCAATAGGCTCTATACTTACAGGTTCAAAAGAATTTATTAAAGAAGCAAGATTTATAAGAAAGTTTCTTGGTGGTGGAATGCGTCAAATTGGAATAGTTGCTGCTCCAGGTATTGTTTCTGTTGAAAAGATGATTGATAGACTCGAAGAGGATCATATCAGGGCTAAAAAGCTTGCTGAGAAAATAGCAGACATAAAAGAAATTGATATGGATTTCGATGAAGTTAAAACAAACTTTATAATATTAAAACTCAAAACAATGGACTCATTAACATTTCTTAAAAAATTAGAAAGTAAAAAAGTATTAGCATTACCTCTTAGCAATGAACTTGTAAGAGTGGTTACACATAAAGACATTGATGATTCAGATATAAATATAGCAGCAAAAGCAATAAGGGAAATTTTTAGATAAACAATATTACAAAAAAAACAGGCGACGACCGGATTCGAACCGATGAATAGCGATTTTGCAGACCGCTGCCTTACCACTTGGCTACGTCGCCAATAAATGGAGCGGGAAACGGGATTCGAACCCGCGACATCGACCTTGGCAAGGTCGCGCTCTACCACTGAGCTATTCCCGCTTTAAAAGAAGTTTAAGAATAATAAAAAATCACACTTTTGTCAAGTTCCCTACATTATCGCGACCGTTCCCTACAATCGATAATATACCATGCACATGCTAATATAAAAAAAATAAATTTTTTTGTTGACAAACAATATTAATTGTACTATTATGTTAATACAATTTAATTTTAGCGAGGTGAATATGATCAAATTCAATATTAATGAAGCTTCACCTGTTCCATTATATCAACAAGTTAAACAGGCTATATTATTAGATATAGTATCAGAAAAGTTAAATGAGGGAGACCAGCTACCCTCTATAAGAGCTCTTGCAAAAATATTGAAACTTAATCCTAATACTGTAGCAAAGGTATATTACACTCTGGAGCAAGAGGGTTTTATTGAAGGAAAAAGAGGGAGCGGATACAGGGTAAAAGTCCTTAAATCCCGCATCGACAAGCTAAAAATTTCAATCATTGAAGCTGAATTGAAGGATTTTTTAGAAAAAGCATCTTGCCTTGGCTTTAAAAAAAAATATATAAATGACTTAATAGGGAGGCTATTGAATGATAAATAATGAAATAATAAAAGTTAAGAACTTAAATATTAATTTCAACAAACACCGTGTAATCGATAATCTGAGTCTTTCGTTTAACAAAGGAGAGACTGTACTAATTACAGGTAGAAACGGATCAGGAAAAACGACTTTCTTGAAATGCCTGGGAGGCGTTCTTTTTCCAGACTCTGGTCTGATTCAATTTGAAAATAAAGTCTCAAAGAAAAAAATCGGGATCATCTCTGACAAAATGAGTCTACTTGAAGATTACACCCTGGAACAAGGGATTGCATTTCATTCTGAGATTTTTGGAATCGATAAATTTAACTTTTCCTTGATCAATCAACTAAACCTTAAATATGAACGCAAGATCAAGACTCTCTCAGCAGGAGAAAGAGCAATATATCACCTATCACTCATCATTTCCCAGAAGCCGGAACTACTTCTTATTGATGAAATCATACATATGATTGATGCATACATAAGAGAACTATTCCTTGACGCACTGATCGAACTAATCAATGATGTCAATACAACCATAATAATGGTGAACCATACCTTTTCTGAAACTGGAAGGATCCCGGAAAGGATACTGATTATGGAACAGGGAAGATTTATTCTCGATGAAAAAAGAGAAAATTTAAATAAAAAGATAAAAAAAATTATAATAAACAAAGAAATAGAAGAGGATATTCCTGTTTTATTTAAAAAGGAGTCATCAATCCAGAAGGAATTCTATATATATCCTTTTAAAGAAGAGTTCAATTCAAAATACAAATATGATTTTCAGGACATAAATTTAACTGAAATAATAAAATCATTCATAGGAGGCTGTTATGCTAAAAAAAGAGTTTAAAGAAGTTTTCAAACAAATGCTTTATTTTCTTTTAATCATTTTCATTATCCTTTGTGCAGAGTTTATAGAAAGGGTGATTTCAAAATCCACATTCCAATTCTTTGACTCTTTTTTTCCTATATTTCAATTTGGAATCCTCTTTATGGCTTTCTTTTTTGGAATTTCGCTTTTTTCAAGTGAGTACAGACAAAAAGGAACAGAATATGTTTTATCATTCCCCTATTCCAGGTTAAAGCTCCTTTGTATTAAAATAGCACCCCGAGCTATTGCAATGACCCTATTTTACCTGTTATATTTACTATTCTATTATCTTGGAGGGGAAAACACCTCAATTATTGCAATAGTGTCATTCTCTTACTTCTTTTTTGCTCTCTTTTTGATTTCTATTTCATTTTCAAGTGTGAGGGATAACTTCCTTGTTAATGCAATTACAGTTCTATTTGTTTTTTCAGGATTTTTAGCACTTGTTTATGCAGTTTATTCTATTGCACATGTGCTTAAGGGGTATGGTCTATTCTGTTTTCCATTTAAATCTATATTTATGGCAGGTATAAACTTTAGGGAACCAAAATTTACTTTTTTCGTAATTCTTTTCCTTGTGCTTCCCTTTGTTATATCATTTGTTTTAGCATTCAGGAAATTTGATGTCAGATTTTATTCAATTTTTAATAAAAGATACATAAAATTGTTTATTCCAACTTTTATAGCAGGATTAATCATAGCTATATTTTTTGCCTATTCCGGTACACATAGTCCATACAGAAGTTACTATCTAACTGGAAATCATAAACTTATTGAAACCAACTATTCTAATACATGGATATATGATCATAACAGTGTAATTAAGTTGAAGGAGAGCATTAATCCATATTTCTGGGGTTCTCTTGAAGATGGAAAGCATATTTATATATCTGATTGGTCCAAAAAAGGCGGATATAAGGTGCAAAGCTTTAATAAAATAAACAATCATATTGAAACCATATATACTGCAAGCAAAAAAAATCGATTATCCTGGAAATTACAAAAATATAAAAAGGAAATTATACTCTCTGAAAGGGAAAAAGGAGAGAGTCCATATTCAACAAATATTGATAAAGTTACTTCATTAATTCTTATCAATACTGTGACAAAAGCAATAAATAAAGAGAAGCCAAAATTTCAAAACAAATGGAAACATCTATCTTCAATTCTTTTCGGGGTTTATGAAACAGTTAATGAGAGATTATGGCTGAAGTATTTCTTTGTAGGAAAAAATCTATATCAGATAGTTAAAATAAATAAGCATGGAAATGTTGAAGAGATTGGAAAATCGAAAAACCCTCCTCTTTATGTAAATAACATGCTGATTACAACTGATGAACAAAGCATTATTTTTAAAAGCCTTACACAAAAAGAAAATAAAATTATCAAAAAAATTTCGGAAAAGAGGAGTATTCGTTTCCGTTCTCAATGGTTTAAATCAAATCTGAACCAGGAAAAAATAAAATTTATTTATGGAAGTGTATGGGATATGAAGAAGAAAAAGAGAAAAAAATTAGTTGTCCTGGATCTTGAAAATTTCAGAATTAAAGATATTAAAACCGATTTTAATTTGGATGGATATGTAAGGGTTTTTAATTCATGTATTGCATATTTTACTCAGGTTGACTTTAAAAACAACATGGTTAAAGCCTTATATAAAATTGATGGAGAAAAGATAAAACTTTTAAAAAGATTTGAAAATGTCGAAAGATTCGGAGAAGACTCCTCCTTTGAAATATTCAGGCCAGGAATAGTTATAAGAAAAAAGGG
>JAUWNT010000231.1 GCA_030612495.1 Candidatus Aminicenantota bacterium | reverse complement strand
ATTCACGTAAAAGATTTTTTACTTTATGATCTTCTTCTTTATGCTCATGAAATTGGATTTAATGGTATTGGATATTATGAAAAGAAAAATTTCTTACATCTCGATATTAGGCCTGGACCAAAACGGGTTTGGAAAGGAAGTAAATTAATTGGATATTGAATACATGCTAAAATTAATAGCAAATAACGGCTTTCCCCTGGTGCTTTCTATCTACCTGGTGTGGAAATTAGAGTTTTTTATTAATGAAATAATCAAGAATCAAAAGGAATTTTCCCAGAATGTTACTGCTGAAATCAAGGAAATCAAACAGACAATCAACGAATTACGAGTTGATTTTGCTAAAAATCAATGAAACCATTGATATATAAGGGTTTTAGCGTTTTTGAAAAAAGCTTCTATTTTGGCGTATATGAGGCGTATTTAAAAAATATGATGATTCATACCAGCCACTTTAAAATAACCGCTAAAAACACGCTTAAATTCAAGATTATTTTTCGTGGTTCCTGAAAATCCCCGCTTTTAGACCTCTTTTCTCTAAAATACTCTCTTTTACTACTATAATCTCCTATTTTCTTGTATGCCTACCATATTAACAAAAAAATCCTTTAGGATTTAATGTTCTTTCAAATACTAACTTTACTTTAAAATAATACTATATTATAGATATGGTTAGAATAAGGGTAGCCATGATAATAACTAGCTCTTTGGCAAGTAAGCTGAATGGCTTTTTTATTTTTATAAATTATTTTTCAGAAAAAGAAGGATTTTTAGTAAGTTGTATAGAATATATAAAATAGTGATTAAAAGAAATTTAATAAGCGTATTTTTTTATCTAAGCAGAATGTCTATAATAACATTATCCTAATATAAAAAGCTATATTATCTAAGATTTAGTACAAGAGTAGCATTCTTTCTATATTCCAAGAGACCCACTAAGCAACACATCCTAACTATACTAATCATCCAACTACAAACTTTCTATAATCACCTGTCTTTTTAACCCTTTAGCTCCAATTTATCTATCTCGGAATGCTTGGATACATTTAGATCTTATAACTACTATATTTTTTATATTTGCAATAAGAATATTATAAGTCTAACTTCTAAAAAATTAATTATCAATAGTTTGGGAGTATAAATTATGAAAATTAAATGTCCCTTATGTGAAACTGAAAATGAAGAAGACGCTAGGTTTTGCAAAGAATGCAATATACCTCTTTATGATTTAAAAAAAGAAGAGGAAGAGATTAAGGAAAAGGTTAGAAGAAAAAAGATGGAAGAAGAAGAAAGAATAAGAGCTGAAGCAAATGCCAAAATAGAAGAAGAGAGGAAAAGAAAGGAAAGAGATGAATTTAAAAAAGTAGAAAAAGAAAGAGAAAGGGAAGAAAATGAATTTATTTCCCCTCTTATGCCTATTTCAGAAAAAGTGGAGAAAAAAGAAAAAAAATATTTGATGACTGGGTTAGTAATATTTGCAATAGTTTTTATTATTTTTATGATTTTAGATAATGGTAAAAAGGAAATACAACCAATAAAGAAAGAAATTGACCAACAATCAGTTGAATATTCTATTGGATATAAATTATGTGTTATTGATGGAGATTATGAAAAAGAAGATAGTGTTAAAGTGAGACGATACAACTATTTACTTGAAAGTTTAGCCCAAAGATGCTCTTGCGAGGAAATCAATATTGCGGATATGTCTGTTGCAGCTCAGCAGATTTTAAGAGAAAAGTATGGTAAAGAAGTGAAAAACATTACACTCTTAGAAGCAGCTAACGAAGATTTGGCATACGGATGTTCAAAAGATGATTTTGCCAAATACATGACGCTTGCAATACAATTTTTAAAATGATGAAAGTTTATCTTTGACAAATGAAAAGTTGACTATTCGATTTTAACCGTAGTCCTAGAAGTAAAGGAGAGAAATTATAAGACTTGAACTTTACATAACCCTAGTGTAGTGCGTCATAAATAACTTGACATTTAAAAGGATGTATGTTATGCTTATTTCAAATGAATATATCAGAACGTATTATTTTAGATCCTCAAGAACAGGCAACCATCCGACTCTGGGCTCACGGGAAAAGCTTCCCCCTGCGATTGGTACAACGCGCCCAAATCATTCAGATGGCAGCCGATGGAATCTTCAGCCACGACATAGCTTGCCGCCTGGGTATTTCCCGTCCTACGGTTCAACTCTGGCGGCAGCGTTTTTTGTCCTTCCGGTGCGCCGGGTTGGAAAAGGATGCGCCCCGTCCTGGTCGTATCCCCAAAATTTCCCAGCGGAAAATCAAAGCGGTGGTCGAAGCCACTATAGAGACCACGCCTCCCCATGCGACGCACTGG
>JAUWNT010000274.1 GCA_030612495.1 Candidatus Aminicenantota bacterium | reverse complement strand
AAATCATCATCTATTTTTATTTTCATTATTTATCCTCCATTTTTGATTTTATTTCTTCTCTACACTTGTTTAATATGAACTTAATATTTCCCTCATTTATTCCGGTTATTTCTTTGATCTCATTTATTGAAAATCTATTGTAATAGAACAGGAAAAAAACCTGCCTCTTTTTCGGATCAAGACTTTCAGCAACATCATAGACATCCTTAACTCTTGTTTTATTATCAACATCACATGCGATCTTCTCACAATCCAATGAATTGAATTTTCCAATCAAGTTTTTATTTTTATTAAAATAATCTCTAACCTCATTACTTGCAATAGTAAAGAGCCAGGTTTTGAAAGAACACTCTTTTTTAAAACTCTTACGGTATTTAAAAGCCCTTAAAACTGTCTCCTGATATACATCGTCAGCATCCTGGGAGAAATTCAATGCCTTAAAAATAAAATTATAAAGTTTTTCTTTAAATGGAATTATTAATTGCTGAAAACTCAATGAACTCATCTCATTTTCTTTTTTCAATGAAGAAATTTGTTTTTTCAAAAAAGGGAAGGAAAAATAATTTAAACTCATTTCAATGCTACTCATATCTTTTATATCACAAAAAGGTAAAAAAGGTTAGAAAATCAGGTTCTTTATTTTGTGAAATATCCCTTATTCTCTTTCGCAATTTCTTGGCAAAAAAATATTTTTGATAAAAGGGACGGTCTTTTGAAGTATTGATTTTTTGAGAAAAGAAAGGCTAACGGTGCTTGAGTTTTTGAGTTTGTTGGTTGGGAATCAGATCCCAGATCAACACATGAAATCATATACCAGTCAAAAGGGTTGTTTTACAGGTGGATGGTTAATTTTTTTGACATATTCGATTGAATATAATAAAATTAAACTGAAAAATATTTAGAGGTTGGAAAGATGAATGAAATTAAATCTAAAATAATAGGGCCGATTTTTTGGTTTTTTTATATTATTCTTATTATATTAAGTGCATTTGGTCTATATTCGACAGGTCTTAGCAATATAGGTTCAACCATTTTTTATTTCGTACTTTTAGGGTTATTTCTTCTACCTTTAATACTAAGGTTTATTCCTTCTCTTCAATCTCTAAATATTTTTGGTGTGGAGTTGAAATTTAAACAGGAATTGGAAGAGGCAAAAAGACATATACTTGACTTGGTGAAAAAAAGGGACGGTCTTTTGAAGTATTGATTCTTTCTGGATGTGCAAGTGCCAGTGGAGGTGGATAGTAGCGACTGGGTTTACCTCTGCCCGAAGACAAGTAAAAAGACAAAAGCAAAAAGAGAGAAATTATTAATTTTATTGCGTATGAATGAATTGAATGGTGCCTGTCCTGCTATCCGACGTTCTTATAAATACTATGTAAATCTTTCCTGATTGATCTATAACCATATTAGGGGAAAAGGGGCCATAAACATTTTCAGTTCCTGGAATAAACTCAGGATATGACCAGGTTTGTCCCTCATCAGTAGATCGCAGAAGGAAAAGTGAACTGTTAGAAGACAAGAGCATAGTAATATAATTACCATTCACACACATAGCTGTCTGA
>JAUWNT010000074.1 GCA_030612495.1 Candidatus Aminicenantota bacterium | reverse complement strand
CTTTTAGGTTTTCAATAACTCGCGACCTATCAATTTTGATCTCCTCATTTTTAAATTTTATCTTTGAATTAATGGGGGTAAGAATAGATTTGGTATGTTGAATTAATTCATCAATAAAATCAATCATACTTTTATCAATGCTAAAAAAGTGTTGTGTAATATCAGCATTTTCTTCACAAACAAAGGGTGACCTAAAATAATTATCAGTTCTCCATTCTATTTCAACATTTTCAGATTTCGCATGTTTTTCAATGTTTATTTTATACTGAGGATCATTTTTTATTCTCCCTTGTCCAAAATTTTGATTAGTATAAAATATTATTTTATTAATCTCTGGGTGCCTAACTTTTGTTATGTCTATAGATATTATAAAATCTTTTTTATGCTCTGATAACCTTGTGTCATAGAATTTTGCTTGCCATCCAACCTTTTCGCCATTTATTTTGATTGGATCTGTCTCTATTCCCGCATGGTTTTTATAACCCGAAATACCAATATTCTGCTTGAATTCCTTACAAAACAAAAGATAGCAAAGCCATTCAAAAAATTTTTGTTCTTTTCCGCAAAATTTTACTTTAAATATATCCCAATTTATTTCTGTTATTTTTTCCACAGCTTATTTCCTCTACTATAAAAATTATTTTTGTTTCTATTTTTATGTTTAATAGTTTTTTCAATAATTTTTATCTCCTCCTCGGTTAATCCATTAATTTAAATAGAGACACGTCCTATTTTTTTCTATGGTTTAGCTTTCCATTTTACGAAGTCTTTCTTTGGGACATCTATCTATAATAATACTTAAAGCCTCGACTATCCGGTTAAGAAACTCCTCAAATCTCATAGGTTTTCCGCTAAAAGTTACCAAATTATTAAACTATACAGTTGCCCACTGTTACATAACCTAGACTTTGTTATATTTCAAGACTTGCCCCTTTTACCCTTTACAATAACCAAATAACCTACTGGAGCTCTTGAACTTAATAATACAGTTCTTTTGGGCAGTATTTTTGCACTCGAATTTTTCAAACCTACTTTGGAAATGTTTCTTTCACCATTTGGAATATAACGGCCAGAAAAATTTGATAAATCCCTTGGAGTTAACCAAGGAATGTTTCCATTCCAATATTCTGGAACTTTTGTTTTAGGTGTCCCACCACCAACAATTTCTGCTGCATCCCGCAGCTTACACTTTCTCCACTTATTCATTATTAATAATTTCTCCCCCTTGTAATGGTGTGATAATTGGTTTATCTTTTCCCAAAATAATAGATAACCCGTATTTGTATTTATAATCGCCATCAGGGTGTGTAAAATCTCTTAATTTCATTAAGTCTCTACTATTATCTGGTCTCCACCATGGTTTAAACTCAACAATAAGTAAATTATACTTGTTACTATCACGTTTATGTAGAAGAATATCCGGGTAAGTGCCATCTGGAAAATTTTCAGTCTTTTTTGGATTACTATGATTTTTATTATACTCAAAATCTAAATTAAATTCCGCATATTCTTTATGTTGTAATAACTCGTGAAGATATACACCAAACCAAAAGACAATACTACGTTCATGAACTTGATTTTTTATCAGATATTCATGATGTTTGTATACTCTTTCAAGTGCCTTATTAACAAGCTTGAATAACTCCGTGTTATTTATTAAACTACTCCTTCCGTTCACTTATTGCCCTTTACCTTTTTCCAACCTTTTGGTATGTTTCTGTAATTCACAGTCACTGTCGTATTGTTTGAATATTATGTATTATGGGGTCAAGTCTTGCAATATCACTTTTCCTCTTTCCCCTCAATTTTTTCAATTAAAATAGGTTCATCCTATTTTTTCCATGGTTTAGCTTTCCATTTTACGAGCTCTTCCTTTAGGACGTCTATCTATAGTAATACCTGAAGCCTTAAACATCTTGTTAAGAAACTCCTCAGATCCTATAGGTTTTCCGAAAAAAGTTACCAAATTATTGACTTGGCACACTTTCCCTGTTTATCTAATTTGAAAGTAAAATATTAATTGCCTAAGAAAATGGGTGTCTGTCCCTATTATATTCTTTACTGTAGGAAAAGGTCTTTCTGAACCCCTTATAAAATAAGGGTTTAAAATAAAAAATCAACGTAGGCGCCTTTATTCGCATAATTTTAAAAAATAGGTACTTTACCCCTCAAAAACGGCGTTTTTTTGATTAAAATTTCACTCTTTTAAAAACTGAAAGTGGCTATTTATAAGGGTTTTAAGATTTTAAGAAGGTAAAAATAGGCCAAAAATGGGGGTCGTAATTGCCAATTTTTCGAAAATTGAGGCACGTCTAAAGGCACTCTACGTACGTTTTTGGGGTATTCCCATCCTTTTATGTCATTCCCGCGAAAGCGGGAATCCATTATGAATAAAGGGTTTCAGGGAGGGGTAAATAGGAACAGAGAACCGTTGTCCCCTATTCCTATTTCTATCGGAAAGAGTTACATTTACTAACTTTGTTATATTGCAAGATCTGACCCCGCATATCAAACTTTTCTTTTTTCTTTTGGAATTATCATATAACATTCCCAACATAAAAGAAGTTTTTGCAAAGTAGAAATTTTATTGAGGGCCATAAAGCACGAACCTTTTATACTATTGTTATACACTGCTTTTGGTGATCTTTATTTATAATTAATAAAAAGTAACTCTTGAACAGGAACATAAACCCTTCCTTCTTCAGCAGCAAGTCTTGACTTTAAACGTATCATTTGGTCAAGTGGCATTCCACCCTCAAGAATAAAATACAAATCTTGACCTGTCACTGCAATTAAATTTGTAGGCCGTCCTTTAGAAAATGCCTCTAATCCTTCCTGCGTAAAACCTGAATAACTTATGAAAATACCTCTGGACCAAGTTGCCTTGCCGCCCACTTTACCATTCAATACAAGTAAGTCAGCATTCCCAACAAGAGCATTTTGCCATTTTGCCTCAATCAAGTAAATATTTCCTTCAAATTCGATACTGCCATCGATTTGTTCACCAACCAAACGGAATGGTGAGCGTGCCTTCATATTAAAAGTGTTGGAGAGTGTATTTAGAAATTTCTCAAAAGCATAGCCTCTCTCTTGGGGTGCTAACTTGTCCAGACTAAGGAGCTTATTTAAAAGTAGGGGTAAAGTATTTTTCAGGGTCTCCTTTTTAGCTTTAGCAACCTTATCTTCTTCAGGTTTAATGGATGGTAAACTTTGGAGAAAGTTTGGATTCCATAACTCAGGTATTTTGAAACCAAGCTTAATAATGAACTCATTTAACTGCTCAATTTGCTCTTTTGTAATAGGATTAGATCTTCCTCGGTACTTCAACCCCCGGGTTACAATCCTGATCATTAAAGGGCAAAACTTATTCTTTGCTTGTGAGAGGGTTCCTTCTATAAGGGCTGCAATTGCAGGTCGTTTGCTTCCTCCAGTCCAAAATCTCTCTAAGCCTAAATCACTGGCTATTCCTGCAAATGAAATAGACTGATCGGCATATGGATGTGGCTTCCCGGGTAAGAATGGGTATAGAAAGTCAGCCATTTCTGATATAGTTTGTATCTCAATAAGGCTAAGATTCATATTTACACTCTCATTAATTCATTTACGCTACTGTGGCGTATAACTTAAAATAATTTAACTATTCCGTTTATACTACCAAATTGGCATATTTTGCGAAATACTTCATTACAGTAACATAATTTTCCTATATTCCTTATACTACAAATCTTTCAAAAACCCTCTTTTTTTTAAAAAACTTATTTAAAACTCCCCTGCTCTTCTAATGCAAGAATTCCGGAAAGTTTTATTGTATTTTATTTAATTAATATAGAATGTTTATTTAGAAAATTATCTTCTACGCCCTTCTCTGCTCTAGTGGTACCAAACTCCCTTTTAGTCTCAAGAGTAAAGTAAGTTGGGAATGGTAAACTAAAATGCACCTAGGAGGAAAATAAAAATGCACCTTTCCCCCCTGCAGATATTTGGGGCCATGTCTCGACATTTGACATATTATAAATTTATTAAAATATAATAAAGACGGAATAAAGGTCTATCTCCTGCCATACTCTAATCATTTGAGAAGACATTGGTACCCTGGATTTATCAGATCCCTCACGAAAAGTTAGAAAAAGTTACCGAATTATCGAGCTGGCACAATCGTTGTCCCATGTCACCTTCACAGGAAAATTGGTTTCTGTCCCTATTAATTCAAAATTATTTAATTTCTATTTATAAGTTTTAAAGCCTTCGGAAAAATTCATAGTACAAAAACAGAATCGCTGATAATATAAATCTTTCTTATTATGACAAAGATTTCCTATTGTTTATGTTAAAATCTTCTGGATGTTTTGAATAAAACATTAACCCTTCACCATCCGCAAATTGTATAAATACTGTATGAAAGTAGTTAATATTTTCAAATTTTCTATCATTAAAAGAATACGTAATTGTTTCATCTAGTAAATATGAGTCGTACAGTAATAATATTTTAGAGCCTAAAATATTCTTTTTTTCCATTTTTCTTTTTTTATCGTTAATGGCTTCTTGTAGAAAATCTTTTACGATTTGTTTATTTTGAGGAGATTGAATCCAAGCAGTTTTCATCCCTGGGTCTAGGTAGATTGCATCTCTATCCTGATGATGCTTTACAATAGAAGAAATCCACATATTATTTTTTCGTATATCTTTTTTAGCTGCCGAAACAAGATGGTAAGTTTCTTGTAAATACTGAAAATATTCATCTTTAAGTTTCGAAAGAAATTTTTTATATTTACTATTCTTGAATATAGGATATTTAAATTTAATGGAATAGGCGCCTTTTAAAATTCCTTTTTCTTTTGATTCCTGTTCAATTTGTTTTATATAACATTTATGGTAATTTATATGTTCCTTTTCTAATACTTGTTTTTTATCGATAATTGATTTGCGATATATTCTGCATTCTGTCACTTCAACCGCAAAATGTCTTTGGCCAAATAATGACAAATAATAATCAGGAGGATCATCTTCAACTTTTTCCCAATGAATATTTTTTGATTCTATGGTTTTTAATAAAAACTTCGAAAACCCCTCTCTGCAGATCTCTTCACTTTTTCTTTCCATAAAAAAGTTCTCCCATAATTTCATATAGCCACTAATAAGTGTATTACTGCATTAATAAAAATATGGTCTGTCCCTATTTATCATTTAAATAGGGAAACATCCTATTTTTTCTATGGTTTAATCTTCCATTTTACGAGGTCTTCCCTTCCTTGGGACGTCTATCTATAGTAATACCTAAAACCTCAACCATCCGGTTAAGAAATTCCTCATATCCTATAGGTTGTCACGGTAGGACAGCCAGTTACCCGACTGCCCCCGCACAGATCCCAGCGTGCGGAACTACCGCACTGGGCTCTTCAGAAATACTCGCTTCCGTAAAAGACAAATTAGCATTGCCTTCTTTGCTATTCCCTGCAGGGAGGTTTGCATTTGTTATCCAGTCCAACAGTCTGGCAAATGTTATCCTTTGCAGGCTACGTATTCTGTTTCTGTATGGGTGGTTGGGATAGACCTTACCCAACAGGAACTTTCACTCTGTAAGAAATATAAAACTTCTTGGCACTCTTCCGCTAAAAGTTACCGAATTATTGGGCTTACACACCTGTTGTTATTTATTCAATATTTTTTAAATATAAATAAATACTGTGAGGGAAAGTTAATTATAAATTAGAATGTCATCCCCTATCTTGCTCAGCTAATACTTCCAATGCCTCCCTCGTATAAACTCCTATCTGAAGAACGGCATCAAAAACGTTCATAGCTTTTTCTTTATATATATCATCTATTACTCTATTATATGCTTCGATTAGAATTTGTACTAACTTTCCCTGAAGATCATTGTATCGAATTTCAGGGCTCTCAAAGTTTTTATAATTTTGCAATATGTTAATACATTTTTCCGGTTCAATGCTAACCGCCTTCGCTAAAAATTCAAAAAAGTGAGCACAATGCTTTTTAACTATTTCCGTTTTGGAATACTCCAAGATTAAAGAATATATCTTATTGAAATCTTCTACTTTGATATCAAGAAAACACAAATCGTATCGTAGGCTTATTTTATCATTAGCCTCATGAAAGAACCTCATATATATTTTTTTAGATTTATCAGCAATTTTAGTATTTGAGCAAGATAAATGTCTTGAGGAACATTCAATTGCACCTATTTTTATTTCTTCGCTTACCTGATAACCTTTTTCCAACAAATCCTTACTATTAGAATAGCTTCTCAAATATGCAACCGCTAAAATCTGTCCTATAAGTTCACCTAAACTGTTATTATCAAAGCTATCTTTTAAAATCATTGCTCTTTCTAAATAAAAAATAAAACTCCGAAAATTATTTTTATTCATTAGATAATAAAGGCATTCTAATCCATATTTTATTACTTGAGGATGTTTATCGCTGGATGTTTTCTTAAATAATTTATAGGTTTTATTTTTATTCCATTTTATCATCCCTTGTAAATATCTTATTAAACAGCATCTCACGGCTACAGATTTGTCTTCTGCTATTTTATTTAAAATTTCAAATATCTTATCGGGAAATTGTGTTTCAAAACCATGAATAACTAACCTTTCAGTTGCTGAGCCACGGACTGTATTTATCCCGTAGGCATGAGGATCGCCCCCGTAATAGGGAGTTCCGTTATAAGCATCGGTTTCCCAGAGCTCCTCTTTGGGATCAGGATCATTTAATGCATATTCAGCTAATATTTCTATTAAGTCTAAATCAAGATTAACTTTCCGGTCAATATATTCGATAGCCCTGATAATATCTTTTCTAAATTCTGTATCTTTATAACTCCAGTACGTTTTTACTAATTTTTTTATTTTCTCTATATCATAGTCTCCCTTTATCAAACCCTCTAATCCAGCTCCAAGATAGGTAATAGAAACATCATCTCTTCTCCCAAGGCCAAATACAAAATCATAAAATTCATCTGGTCGCTTTGATACCTGCTCTGTAAAAGCTCGGGAGTGTTCTATTATTCCTCCCTTTAAAAACTCTTCTTTTGGCATTCCCCAGCCTGTCGATTCGTCATATTTTTTAAAAGAGGATAACCATTGCTCCGGTGTCATTTCTTCGTAAGCAGTTCGGGGTAAAGGCGTACCTACCGATTTACCTCTACCGGTTTGAATAGGCTTTTCTTTAAATTTACCAAATTTACGTTCCAATTCCTGAAACTCCTTTTTCATAATGGGATACTTTGATATTTCATCATCTGGAATTGCATTTAGAAGCTCATACCTTGTATGTCCTATTAGACTTGGTTGTCCTTTTTTTCTATCTTTTTCCCAATATGGGGAAACAGATAAGACAAGTTTATTGATTTTCTCTTTTTGCGTTTTAGAAAAATGTGGGTATATATTTCTTATCAAGGATCTTAGCTTAAAGCCTGCTTCGAGATTAGAGGTAACATTTTCAAGGATTCCTTTTCTACAAAATAGTTTAAATCCCTCCTCAATATACAATTCTGAATTTGCATTGTACCCATGTAGCACTATTTTCAATAAGGTAAAAGAATGACTTTTTTCAAATCCCTTGACTAATTTTGTAAACTTAGATTTATCATTTATTGCTAATTCTTTTAATTTTTCTAAGACTAAAGAGAGGACTTGCCAATGAGGATATAAATCGGGTTTAAATTGTTCATACAAATAAAATGAACTATCTAAGAAAAAATCAGTTTTACTTTTCCACTTTGTTTTGTCTATCATTGTACAGATTAATTGAAGTGAGTTGGTAAGAACTACATCAGAATTCCAATTCAATAATTTTTTAAAAATATCAATATCATAATGACTGATAAATTGATTTCTATCAAACTCATTCACAGGAGTAACAGCATTGATCTTTTCGAATATATCATTAAAAAATATCTTACATACAGCTTCGGGATTATATTCCAGAATCCTCAGTAAAAAGTGGCTATAATTGAAACTGTATTCACTTTTAATGACTTGTAAATGGTCTTGAAATAGTCGAATTGCTTTTTCATCTTCCCAATGTTCAAGTCCAATAAGAACTTGAACTATATACTCATCTTTTTTTCTGATGTTGGGAAACTGTTGTAGAAAATTAACTATAGTGTTTGTATGGAAGTTTATAAGAATCCTTAATTTACCTATAATGAGATTGATAATTTTATCATCACCTGACTGTAAAAACGTCTGCAAGTATCCGCTTGAAATTAGATACCTCAACCATTTTTCAGATTGAATAGCATTTATAAAGTGTTTTTTAAAGTTGTCATCTTTTTCTAATAATTGTTTTACTATTAACCACTCTTCATCTTTTGGATCTTGCAAGAAAGCCAATTGATTTATAACTAAAAGGCAAATGTGGAACCTGACTTTATGATTTGTTAAAAACCCCTTTAATTCTTTTAAATATGTAGAAAAGTCGCTATCTCTAAGGTAAGCCAATACCTGTTTTACTTGCGGTCTGATAAACAAGCCTTGATGCTGACCAAGGACAATCTTTATCAATGAATCATGTCGTAATAAAAATGTTCTGGCATAGCAATAGTCAAAGAAAGTAGAATGAAAGAATTGAATTTTATTGTTGTATCTAATTACTATAGATTGACTTGAAAGATAATTTATTCCTTGACTGTTTCTTTCTAATAAGGAAAACGGAACCGTTAGCACTTTGGAATTATCCATTTTATCTATCATAATGTCTAAGGCTTTGAAAACATCTTTTTGAAGGTCGCCATTTATATCATTAAGGATTTTTTGATTGTAGAGTTCATTGTATAAATTATGTAAAGTGTTTATTGAATTAAAATCGGTGTCTGGGCAATAAATGTCACGGAAGATTTTAAGGTGTAAAGGGGTCCGAAGAAGATCCAGTAACCTGTTGGAGATTTTTTTCCTTTCTATGCCTAATTTTATTAGTACTTTATCCACTTGTTGATCACTAAGTTCTTTCACATCAACTGTATATTTATGTTCTAATGATTTCAAAATGGGATCATATTTTAGATCAAAACTTCTACAAGATAATATAATCCTGATTCCCTTAATATCAGAAAGTTGATTAATTAAATTAAAATATGTATTTATGCTTTTTCTATCTTTGCCTAAAGTAAATGAAAGTGCATCGATTTGATCGAATATGACCACTCCCTTTTCGTATTTCTCAACAAGAGTGGCCATAGCTGCCACAATTCCACCGGAGAGGCCTATTTCATTAGATAGAGCCTCTATGGAATCAAACATTAATAGATCAGCCTTTATTCCCAAAACAGATATATTTTCCCTCTGTATTTTTAAAAATAAATCTCTTTGAATAACTGTTTTACCGCAGCCTGCTTTTCCTGTTAATACTGCAATGGGAGATTCTTCTGCTTTTAAAGGTGTGTGAATCCAATTAACTAAAGTGTTAACTTCTTCTCTTTCTATATGTATATTCTCAATTTTGTGTCTAATAGAGTATAAATTGGCTGATGCAGAATGTATCTTCTCCAATAATTCTTCAATTTTTAAACGAGATTTCAGATGGATATTGTTTTTCTTTAAAAAATCAATTACATCATCTCTCTTGATAGTTTTGCTACTTATTCCTGCTTCTATTGCTAATTGATACAAACAATCAGGAACAAAAGGACAACTCGTTACGTGGCCTTGTAGCCTATATTTAATATTTTTTTTTATTTCTTCATTATCAATAATATGCTTATATTTTACCTGTTTTGCGAAGCTTATCATATTATCATCGGAAAAGCCCAATTTAATTTGAATTTTGTTCCATTCTTCTAAAAATGTTTTGCTAAGTGATAGTTCTAATTCTTCTCTTGATGTGCATGACGCTCCACGAGGTAATACTTCATAAAAAATTGGACAAGGACTTTTAGTTACAAAATATAAAAAGTCATCGGGAGACTTTATGAATTGATTTTTAAATTGCGTAATAACTTTTTGATCATAAAGGGAATTAACCGTCCAGCTTCTCATGTTTGGAGCGTGTGATTTTATATTATAATATTCTGTTTTGGAACTAGAGTGGATATACACATCATCGATTGATATGTCCTCTAATTTTTGAGTCGTAGGATTTTTAAAGAATTGTGCCTGAGGAGTTATCTTTAAATTCTCATCAAAAAATGCATCAACAAACTTCAATGCTACAAACCAAGCTTCAAAATCAACTCCCATAATTGTTGCTGAACCACCTAATTTTGCCACTCTAATTCCACCTTTAAAATTTTATTTGTCTCATTCCTGAACAAATCCACCACTTTATGGAAAATATACGCATCCTATAGAACTCCTCAGATCCTATAGGTTTTCGGCTAAAAGTTAGCCAATTATTAACCTGGTATTCCTTTGTTTATCTAATTTAAAAGCAAAATATTAATTGTCTAAGAAAATGTGTCCTTATACATTCTAAGGTGTAATTTTTAAGAAAATCTTAGAGTTTGAGATATTTTTCAACTTCTGTTTGTAATGGTTTATTTATATCTAAATGCTTTCTCATAATTAAATATTATTATCTATTTCTTTCATAATTCTATTAGTTTCCGCCAGCACTACAATTATTTTCTGGTAGTGTTCGATATCTGTATTCGTCAAAGCACGCCCCTTGCGGTCTTTCAGCCACTTCCGTGCTGGTTGATAACCACCGATATAAAAATTCCAT
>JAUWNT010000249.1 GCA_030612495.1 Candidatus Aminicenantota bacterium | reverse complement strand
AGCGGGTTGAAAGTATAAAGAATTTGTTAATAAAAGAATATGGCATAGATGAAAACTTTATTGAAACTTACTATTATGGTGAAAAAGAATTGATGTATGATAATAGTATGGAAATAGAGAGGAGAAAAAATAGGTTGGTGACCATTGAAGTAACGGGAAAATGAAGAAAGTTTATAAAATTTTTTTATCAATTTTAGTTTGTTCCTTTTTTGTACTAAATTTATCTTGTATAAGTCTTTATAGTAAAGATAATATTGACCTTGTTAAGCTGAAAAAAAAAGAAGAAGAAAGGAGAAAGAAATTAAAAAAACCGAAATTTACTGTTAACAATAATAATATAAATAGAATCAAAGTTTCTAATAAAAGTTATAGTTTTATTCAAATGGAGCCTGTTGAAGGTGAAGAACAAGATAAACAGGGCAAGAAAGAACCTAAGGGGAAAATAGGGAAAAAAGTGCCAAAAGATCCTGAGAAGACAAGAGAATATTGGCAGAACCTTAAAAACAAATTGGAGCATGATTTAAATGAGCTAAAAAAAAAGGTTCGAAATGATCAACTTAGGCTTAATAAAATGTATAGTGATTATTATTCCATGAGTTTGCCTTTTCAAAGGATTAATATAAAAGATCAGATTGATAAGTTTTCAGGTTTGTTGGAAAAAAATAAATTAATGTTAAAAAATCTTCAAAAAGAGATGGATTCACTTGCTGATAAAGCGAGAAAAGCAGGTGTACCTCCTGGATGGGTCAGGTAGTAACCAAAATTATTGAGTAAAATCTATCAAATGAGGAACTGTTATGTATCCTGTTATTGAATGGAAGAATAATAAGGTTTATATGATTGATCAGAGGCTATTACCATTAGAGGAGAAATTTATTGAACACTCGAAATATACTGAAGTTGCAGATAGTATAAAAAATATGGTTATTAGAGGTGCACCAGCAATTGGTGTTGCTGCTGCAATGGGAATTGCTTTGGGTGTTTTGAATGAGAAGAAAAATTATTTAAAGGAGTTCCCTAAGATAATAGAAGTTATTTCATCAACCAGGCCTACTGCTGTAAACCTTTTCTGGGCAGTTGAAAGAATGAAAGGGGTTTTTGAAAAATTTAATTATGACTATGACATTTTGAAAAAGAGAATGGTTGAAGAAGCATTGTGTATTGACAGGGAGGATGTGAAAATTAACAAGAAAATTGGTAAAAACGGAGAAGTCCTGTTAAAGTCAGGTCAAACAGTTTTAACTCATTGCAATGCTGGTGCTCTTGCAACTGCTGGATATGGGACTGCATTAGGAGTGATAAGGGCTGCTTATGAGAATAAAAAAGATATTTTGGTTATTGCTGATGAAACAAGACCCTATTTGCAGGGAGCAAGATTAACTGTATGGGAGTTACAAAAAGATAACATACATGTAAAATTAATAACTGATAATATGTCTGGATATCTTATGTCCAAAGGTTTAATAGACGCTGTAATTGTTGGTGCTGATCGTATTGCAAAAAATGGTGATACAGCAAATAAAATAGGGACTTATTCATTGGCTATTCTTGCTAAATTTCATAAAATCCCTTTTTATATTGCAGCACCTGTATCAACAATTGATTTTTCAATTGCATCAGGTAAGGAAATTCCCATTGAGCAGAGGCCTAAACAGGAGGTTATAAATTTCAGAAATCAAAGAATAGCTTCATCTGAAACAGAGGTGTATAATCCTGCTTTTGATGTTACACCCCATGATTTGATAAGTGCAATTATAACAGAAAAAAGGGTTATTTATCCATGTTTTAAAGAAGAGATAAAAAAATTAAAATTAATTAAACAAATAACTCTGTAATTTCGTATAAATTTAAAAGGATAAAAAATTAAGGAGTGCTTATGAAAAAAAAATTAATTATTCTATTTATGTTATTTAGCCTTACTCTATTCGTTTTTGGAGATGAGGGGATGTGGCAGTTAAATCAGCTCAAAGG
>JAUWNT010000010.1 GCA_030612495.1 Candidatus Aminicenantota bacterium | reverse complement strand
CTTAAGATATACAATACATTTTATGAAAAACCGATAGATTGTAGTGGTAGAATTGTCTGGATGAAAAAAATGACAGATAATTGTTTTGTGTATGGGCTGTATTTTACCAGGATTGGATGGATTGGAAGTGATAAGTTATTTAAAAATCCGAATTAAAAAAATATTATAGATTAATGTATTGGGAATAAAATTTTGAAAATGTTGTATGCTGTTATGTGAAAATATCTCTTAAGATTTGATCTGAGTTTCTCCAGTTAGGCACGATTTTAACAAATAAATCTAAGAATACTTTCTTTTCAAAATAATTTTCAATATCAATTCTTGCTGATTTGCCAATTTCTTTTATCAAATTGCCTTTTTTACCTACTATTATCTTTTTTTGAGAGCGTGACTCAACATAGATTTCTGCTCTAACATAAAATAGCTTGTTTTTATCTTTAATTTCTTCAACCTTTACTGTTGTTGTAAAAGGAAGTTCATCATATGTTAAGTTTAAAAGCTTTTCACGTATCAATTCTGCAATAAAGAATTTTTCTGTTTGGAGTGTATATTTTTCTTCTGGATAGAAATATTCATTTTCAGGTAGGTATTTATAAATAAGATCTTCAAGTAAAGAAATATTGAGTCCATGTAGAGCTGATATAGGTATGATTTCATCCCAATTGTGTATATCTTTGAAAAAATTGATTCTTTCAAGAACTTTTGCTTTTTTGTATTTATCAATTTTATTTATTACAAGGAATGTTGTTTTGTTAATTTTTTTTATTATGTTTAGAGTAAATTTATCTTCTCTTTTGTCATCAATATCTATGAAATATAGAATAATATCAGTATCGAGGAAGGAGTTGTGTACGTCCCTCATCATCTTTTCATTAAGTTTGAAATGTGGTTTGTGAATTCCAGGTGAATCAAAAAAGACGATCTGTCCTTTTTCAGTTGTTTTTATGCCCAAAATTTGTCTTCTGGTTGTCTGGGGTTTGTTTGAGACTATTGAGACTTTTGTTTCTAATATGTAATTTAAGAATGTTGATTTTCCAACATTGGTTCTGCCTATTAATGCAACATATCCGGAGTGTATGATCTTATTCTTTTTCATTATAAATTTTTATTTTTTTTATTCTATTTTTTTCAATATTAATGACTTCAAATGTGAAATTTTTAATTATGACTTTATCAAATTTGTCAGGAATCTTTCCTAATTTGTAACTTATTAATCCAGCTACGGTTTGATAATCCTCATCTTCATCTATTTTGATGTTTAATTTATCTTGAAGTGTATCAATATCAGTATCACCTTTGACTATAAAACAATCTTTTTCTTTTATAACCTGCTCAATATCTTCATCATATTCGTCTTTTATTTCCCCAACAATTTCTTCAATAATGTCTTCCATTGTCACAACTCCTGAAATGCCTCCAAATTCATCTACTACAACTGCAAATTTTTGCTTTGATTTTTGAAGCTCTTTTAGTAACTCATATATCCTCATTGTTTCAGGAATAAAAAAAGCAGGCCTTAAAATTTTATTTATGCTGAAATCCTTTTTATTTAAGTAATTGAATACATCTTTTGAAAGTATTATGCCTTTTATATTATCAATTCTATCTGAGATAACCGGATATCTTGATTTTTTATTTTCATTAATTATTTTTACCAGTTCATTGATATGGGTATTAATGTTTATATAAATCATATCAACTCTTGGTGTCATTATCTCTTTTACTAAGGTGTCACTGAAATCAATAACGCTTTCTATCATCTCTTTGTCTTCTTTTTCTAAAACCCCTTCTTTAGTACTTTCTTCGAAAAAAATTTCAAGTTCCTTCTCACTTGGATCATCTTGATCGTTCTCTCTGTTTTCTGGATTTTTGTTGATTAGAGATGAAAAAATAATATTAGCAGGATAGAAGAATAGCCATGGAATTCGATAAAAAAGAATCAATTTTTTTAAAATTGATTCTTTTTTGAAATAGGCTATGATATAAAGCAAAAAATTAAATAAAAACAAGAATATAAGAATTAGCAAAATAACTCTATTAATTGGGTTTTGAATTAAATTTTCTAATACAAAAAAAGAGTAAGTAAATAGAATTAATTGAAGGAAGAATGAAAGCGCCCTTATGGAGTTTAGAAACATTTCATATTTCTGGACAAAATCAAATTTATTTATTTTATCATTGTTAAGATCATCTAAAAAACCAGCTAATGAAATTTTTGAAAAGCTTTTAAAACTGATTTCAAAAATATAAAATAATATTGTTAATACCAAAACAATTGAGATTAAAAATAGATCCATTAATTGCAACCCCTTGTACTAAAAAAATATTTCGTCATTCATCATATTATTTTCTATAATGTGTTTTCCAATTATATCATATTTACAATTTTTGTAAATACTTGGCTATAAGGCTTTCCTATACAAAATCAAAGTTATGTTTTACTTTTTTACTAAATTCTGTAGAAAGGAAAAAACAGGGTTAACTGTTAGAGAGATCATCATTCCAATTGTTCCTGCCTGGGGTGAGGGTATTTTATAAATGAAATAAAGGCTCATGCAGGCTAAAAGTCCCATGAGAGATGAAGAGATCGCACCAAATTTAGTCATCTTTTTTGAGAGAATTCCCCAGACAAAGGGACCGAGGAAAATTGAACCTATAGCTCCCCAGGATATTCCAAGGATTGCTACTATTGTATCAAAATTCACATAGGCAAGTATAACTGACATAAGAATGAAGAATGCATTCATTACCCTCATTAAGGTTGTCAGGCTTTTATCTGAAATATCCTTTTTTATGAATCCTGCATAAAAATCCTTTGCATAAGATGAACTTGAAATGAGTACAATAGCTGCAAGAGTTGACATAGAGGCTGAGATAATTAACAACAGGATAAGAACAGAGAGTGATTCAGGTATTACTTTTGATAACAATTCTGGCATTAGTGTGTCGTAAACGGGTTTTCCATCTAAAAAAGCAGTCGGATTTGCATTAGGGGATAAAAAGATTCTTGTAGTAGAGCCTATAAAATAAGCGACTCCTCCAATTAGTATGGCAAAGATTGTTGATGCAATCATACCAGTTCTTATAGATTTTTTATCCTTTATTGCATAGAACTTCTGGATCAGTTGAGGCATTGCAAAAGGAGCAACACTTGTAAGAAATATTAAAGAAAAGAGAGGCCAGAATCCTGGGGGGCCGATCACTTGAGTTAATTTTGGACTTATCTTTGAAAGCATTTCAGTGATATTTATCAGTCCATTTCCCTTATTTAGTGTGCTGAATAACAAAATACAGACTCCTATTGACATAATTATTCCAAACATTGTGTCAATCATTGCTATGGATTTATATCCACCCAAAACCATATAAATTGCAGTAAATAACCCGATAAAGGCAAGAGCCTGCCAGTATTCGATTCCAAAATTCGATTTGAATAAATAGGACAGTCCCATAAACACTGCTGCAGAATAGGGAATCATAAAGATAAAAATGGAAATAGAGCCAAATAGTTTTAAAAATTTACTATTGTAACGTTTTTCAAGGAATTCATTCATTGTGGATATTTTGTATTCAATAGAGATTTTTTTTATTTTCCAACCAAGTAGACCCCAGACTCCAAGGACTCCAACAAAGGCATTAAAAAAAGCGATCCATAGTCCTGAATATCCGAAATTCCATCCTATTTTACCTGCAAAACCAATAAAAAGGACTGCTGAAAAATACGCTGTTCCATAGGAGAAAGCAGTCATCCATGGGCCGACTTTTCCCCCTCCCAAGAAAAAGTCTGAAAATGATTTGATTTTTCTTAAACCTATTACACCAAAAACAATGATCATTATTGAATACAATGCAATAACAATGATTTTAGCAGTCATTTAAGTCTCCTTTAGATTTTTATTTTGAGAAAAATAAATTTATCAGAAATTTAACATTAATTCAAATCTTAACCAGTTATATATATCTGCCTCATCAAAATAGAAGTTCCCAGGATTAAAGTTCTCCCACACAAAGTGGCTGGTAAGGTTGTTATTGATCTCAAAGGTAAGCTTTCCAATAATGAGATTTCCCCTTATTTTCCCTGTTCCTCCTGGGAAATTGCTCAAAGGTGCAGGATGTTTAGCTCCCATATGGTAAAAAGAAAGTTTAAAATTAATCTTTTCTGAAAAAGTAGAAGAAAGTGTAAGATAAATTGAATTAAGGTTGCTCCAATATGCAACGCTATTTTCCCTGATCAATGTATAAATGTATGATTCACTCCACTTGGGCCATCTTGAAAAAACAGGGTCCCATGCTTCTATTTTATCTGTATTTGGGTCATCTCCTGTTAGAAAGATCCCACCAAATGTAACTTTATTCAGGATTGGTAAAATATCTTCAGTGCTGTAATCAATGTGAAAGTAGCCTCCAGAAGCTTTGCGCATAAGATTACCATAAGATCCTGATTGAAGAGCATACTCAACTGTAAATCCAAGTTTTTCAGAAACTTGGGTTGTAACCCTGGCTCCAAATGTATTAATTTTAGATTTTATGGGGTAACTTTCATTAACATCAGTCTCTTTTTTTATATAATAAGCATCAATTCCAGTTTTATTAAATTCCCCTGTGTAATATAATCCGATTCCTTTGTGAGCTTGTTCAATAAGATGCTGGTCCTGGTTGTTCAATATAGGTAAAAGATCATCTTTCTCAGGTACGTAAGAATAAAATAAGATTATCTTATGATTTGGGGACAATTTAAAATCAGCTCTTAAAGCATTAAAATAGGCAGATCTTGACCCGGTTAAGGGCTGTCCGTCAAAACATACAAAACCTTCTCCAAGCATGATGTTCTGTCTTCCTAAAGTAAGTGTTATTGGTAGATTTAAAAGGTGTTTCCATTTTATGTAGAGTTGATCGAAAAAAATTTCATTAAAATTAAATTTCTTATCAGAAGGAGACAGGTAAGTTCTAAACTCATTTGTAAGTTTGAGCCCAAGTTCGAATTTTATTGAAGGAAGGTATTCAAGAGAAATACTTGTGCGATGGCGAGTAAAAGAATATGTGCTATCTGAGCTGTCATCAAGGTTTATTGCATTATCCCAACTAACAAAGCGGAACCTTTCACAAAAATTTATTTTTAGTTTTTGAGGTTTAATATTATAAGATATTAATGATATTTCAAATAATAAAAAAAATATAATAAGAAATAATGTACTTTTCTTAAACATATATTTAAACTCCTTTAGCTATTTGCAGGTGAAGAATAAAGAGTCTAAATTATAATTAAAATCAAGAATTCTGTCAAACAAAAAGAGATAAATGTGAAAATGGGAGAATATCAATAGTTAGATGTTTTATGGTTATAAATTTACTTAATCTATTTTATCAATTATTATAATTATGTTATAATTCAAACTTGATCTATATAAGTTTAGTATATTTTGCAATTCTTCAAACATTAGTGTGAGAGCTATTAGACTTATTGGATAATTTTTAAAAGAGGGTATTTAAGAAATGTCTGATAAAGAAAAAAAAATAGTAGATTCAGAAAATATTATTTTAGAAGAATATATGAAACCAGGAATATTTAGTTCTAAATTCTGGCTTTCTTTTAGTTTTATTTTTATTTCAATTATCATTTTTATTATTTTCAAATTTTGTGTTTTTAATAAACCTATTACTGTTGAAGAGTTAAAGTCTTCAATTCAAATTTCGGGAATTTCAAGCCAATGGATCATAAAAAAAAAGGTAAATAAAGATGACTTTAAAGAGATTATTTTGGTGCCTTACATTTCTTTTCATGTAAAGAATATAGGAGAAAAAGATTTGGAGCATGTTTTTTTTCTTGGAGTTTTCAGATTTGTCAATTCAGGGAGGTTTATTGGTGATAATTTTAAAATGGCCTTGGAACAGCCTTTAAAACCAGGTCAATTGAGTAAAAAGATTGAATTAAACGCAGGATTGGGTTATAGAGCTTCGTCTAAAGAGGCATTTGAGCAAAATAGAAAAGCTTGGGAAACCTCTTTGGTTGAGTTGTATATAAAAGCAAAGAATTCAAGATTGATATTTTTAAAGTCCCTTTATATTAGTAAAAAGATAAAAGGGATGAATATTGATGTTAGAATTTAATAAGTATTGATTCTCGGAGGTTATAAATGAATTTATCATATTCAGAAGCTGGTAATAAAGGTGAGAAGGTAAGATCTGATTGCTGGGTTGGGATTAAGCTAACCTCAGAAAATGGAATAAAAATAGATATAAAAAGTAAGGTAAATGTATTGTATGGTAATTCTATAATAGAATTGGTTAATAATATGATGGCTTTTTTTGAAATAAGTAACGCTGAAATTGAAATTGAAGATTCGGGTGCAATTCCTTTTGTGATAATGGCAAGAGTAGAATCAGCTGTCAGGAAATTAGGCCTTGATAAAGAGAAGAAATATTTAAAAGAAATGAAGTACCCAATAATTTCAAGTTCACGTAATAGATTAAGGCGCTCAAGGTTATATCTTCCAGGGGATCAACCAAAATTATTTTTAAATGCAGCTATTCATAATGCAGATGGACTAATTCTTGATCTTGAGGATTCGGTTCATCCGAGCAAAAAAGATGATGCAAGAATTTTAGTTAGAAATGCTCTAAGGTCAGTAGATTTTATGGGTTCGGAAAAAATGGTTCGTATTAATCAGCTCCCTTTAGGTTATAAAGATCTTGAAGAAGTTTTACCTCAGAAAGTGGATCTTATTTTAATACCTAAGGTTGAAAGCCACGAGCAGATTCAAGAGATTGATAAAAAAGTGGATGAAATTTTTTCAAGTATAGATTCAGAAAAAACAGGAGATGTCTTTTTTATGCCAATTATTGAGAGTGCTCTTGGAACTATAAAAGCATATTCAATTGCAAAGGCTTCAAAAAGAAATGTAGCTCTTGCTATTGGCCTGGAAGATTACACAGCAGATATTGGTACACAGAGAACAAATGAAGGTAAGGAAAGTTTTTTTGCAAGATCAATGGTTGTAAATGCTGCAAAAGCTGCTGAGATACAGGCTATTGACACTGTTTTTTCGGATGTAAATGATATGGATGGATTAAGAGAGAGTTCTATTGAGGCTAAATCTCTTGGTTTTGATGGGAAAGGTTGCATTCATCCACGTCAAATTGCTATTGTAAATAAGGCTTTTATTCCTGATGAAAAAGAGATTGAGAAAGCAAAAAAAATAGTTGTTGCATTTGAAAAAGCTGAAGAATTAGGGCTTGGGGTTGTGTCTCTTGAAAGTAAAATGATTGATCCTCCTGTTGTAAAACGAGCATTGAGAACTATTGAGATTGTGCAAAAAGAGGGAATTATCACTGAGAATTGGAGGGATGGATATGAAAAGGTATGATAATATGGTAAAAAATGCTGCTGGGAGAATGGTCCCGTTAGAGGTGAATGGGGAGCCTTCTATACCATTTAAAGGATTAGGAAAGTATATACCTGAGGGTTGTAAACATGCTCCAAAGATTTATTCTTCGGCCAATTATCCTCCTGATGGCAACAAGCTGGTTCCCAGTTTAAAGGAAGCACTAATAAAAGCAGGATTAAAAGATGGAATGGTTATTTCAACACATCATCATTTAAGAAATGGTGATCTAACTGCAAATGAGGTTTTTAAAATCGCAAGTGGAATGGGCATAAAGAATCTTATATGGTTTCCTTCAGCCTCTTTCCCTTGTCATGAATCTATAATCAAGTATTTAGAAGATGGTACAATTGGTTGTATTGAGGGAAGTATGAATGGTCCGTTAGGGAAATTTTGCTCTGAAGGCAAAATGAAAGGTGTTGCTGTTCTGCGTTCTCATGGAGGGCGTTATCAAGCAGTACAGGATGGAGAGGTGAAAATAGATATTGCTGTTCTTGCTGCTCCCACATCTGATACTTTTGGAAATGCTAATGGTTTAAGGGGACCTGCAGCCTGTGGGTTACTTGGATTTGCACTTGCAGATTCCCAGTATGCAGATAAAGTAATAATTGTTACAGATAATTTAGAACCATTTCCATGTATTCCATGGCAGATTCAGGGTAATTATGTTGATTATGTTGTAAAAGTGGATTCAATAGGTGATCCTTCTAAAATTGTTTCCGGAACAACTCGACTAACAAAAAGTCCTGATAGACTTCTAATTGCAGAGATGTCTGCAAGATTTGCATTTGAAGCAGGAATTATAAAAAATGGTTTTTCATTTCAATCAGGTGCAGGAGGAACATCATTGGCTTTTGCAGTATTCCTAAAGGAGATTATGAAAAGAAATGATATTAAAGCAAGGTTTGTAAGAGGAGGTTCAACTCAATATCTTACAGCAATGCTTGAGGAGGGATTGACAGATTTTATTCTTGATGGCCAGACTTTTGATCTTGAAGGAGTACGTTCAATGAGAAATAATCCTCTTCATCAAGATACAAGCCCATTTACAAGCTATAATTACCATGGAAAGGGGAATTTTGCTTCTATGATTGATATAGTAGTATTGGGTGCAACTGAAGTTGATGTGAATTTTAATGCTAATGTTGTTACTCATTCCGATGGTTACATGTTGCATGGAATAGGGGGGTGGCAAAATTGCCTTAATGCAAAATGTACAATGTTGCCTATTCCTTTATTTAGAGACCGTATCCCAGTAATAAAGGATGAAGTAACAACTTTGTGTGGACCTGGTGAATTAATTGATGTGATTGTAACTGAAAGAGGCATAGCCATCAATCCGATTCGCAAGGATTTAATTGAAAAAATGAAGAATTCAAAATTACCTATTAAAACAATTCATGAATTAAAAGAAGAAGCTGAAAGAATATGTGGAAAACCTGAGAAGCCAAAGTTAGGTGATGAAGTTGTGGCTATTATAAAATGGATTGATGGTACTATTATTGATATTGTAAGAAGAGTAATAGTATAGATTGTTTTTATTATTTTTTAAAAAATTTCTTTAAGGAAAATAAAGAGGAAATTAATCCAATAATAGTTCCAAAAAAAAGTAGTCTTATTAAAATTTTGAGAGGGATTTTTTTTAAACTTATAATATCTTTAAGTATGTTAATAATAAAATCTGAATAGGATGGGATTAGTTTTATTAAAATAATCAATAGGATCCCTGCTATTATTCCTCCTAATAAGCCCATAAGTGCTCCTTCAATAATAAAGGGGAATTTTATATACCAATCGGTAGCACCTACAAGTTGCAATATATTTATCTCTTCTTTTCTATAAATTATATTTAATTTTATTACGTTATAGATTATAAAAACTGAAACGAAAAACAGGATCCCGCTGAGGAAGATTCCTGTAATTGAAATGAATTTCTTTATATATAAAACCTTTTTTGCCCAATCTATATTAACTTGTTTGCTTTCAATAATATCTGATCCTTCGATATCTTCTATAAAAGAGATAATTTTTGTTGTTAAGTTTGATTCCTCTTGTTTGAACTTTATCTCAATTGAAGAAGGAAAAGGAGATTTGTCAAATTCTGTAAGTATATATTTCAGTTCTGGGAATTGACTTAAAAAACTTGTTTCTGCTTCATCTCTTGATTTATAAATAACTTCATCTACAAGTAGACTCTTCCTTATTTTGCTGATTTGAGCTTTTATTTCTTTTTCTTTTACATCATTTTTAAAGTAAAATATGGCTTCAATATTCTTCGAAAAATTATGTGTGAATATTTCAAGGTTATAGGAAATATAATTAAAAATCCCGAGAGTTAAAAGAGTAAAGCTAATAATTCCAAGGCATAGAAAATTTATTAATTTATTTCTTAATATGTTATTGATTGCGTTACTTAAAGATTTTTTTAATAAATCCATTGTTGTTTTTCTTTAGTTGGGCTTGAAATAAGTTTACCTTGTTTAAGCTCTATTGTTTTTTTTGAAAACATTCTTATTAGGTTATTGTCATGAGTTGCTATTAAAACCGTAATACCATTATTATTGATTTTTTCAAAAATTTTCAAGATTTCAATTGAAAGTTCTGTATCAAGATTGCCAGTAGGTTCATCTGCAATGATTATTATTGGGTTCCCAGCTATTGCTCTTGCTATTGCAACTCTCTGTTGTTCACCGCCTGATATATGTGAAGTTATATAATTTTTTCTATGATTCAATCCAACAAGGGATAAACTGTTTTTAACCATTTTATCTATGTAAGATTTTCTATAGCCTCTTACAACCAGTGGTATTGCAATATTCTCGTAAACCGTTCGGTTATAGAGGAGCTTAAAATCCTGAAAAACAATACCGATTTTTCTTCGCAATTTATAGAGTTTTTTTCTGGGAATTAGATTTATATTCACCGAATCAATCAAAATTTGACCTTTTGTTGGCAACTCTTCTTTATAAATCAGTTTTAAGAGTGTTGTTTTCCCTGCACCTGATGCTCCTGTTAAGAAATAAAATTCTCCCTTTTCTATAGAGAGGTTAATATCATAGATTGCATAGCTTTCTTTTACATATTGTTTATAAACGTGGTAAAATCCAATCAATTGATATCACCTAATTTTTTTGATATCATAAGTCAATGTATTGTTACCGTCAATTTTTTATGCTTGGTCTTTATTATTTTCTTCTTCTATTTTTTTGTACAAAATCCTCCCACAATTTTCGCATGTAATAAGCTTTTTATTTGAAATTATTTCACTTAAAAGCTGTGGTCTAATTTTCATATTACAAATCCCACAAAAACAGGTTTCCACATATGAAACTGCCTTACCTGATTTTTTTGTAAAAAGTTTGTTGTAAATTTTTAGAAGTTTTTCCTGGACTTTAGATTGAATCTCAGCTTTATTTTTTATTTCCTTTTCAAGTTTTACTTTTTGATATTTGAAATCTGTTGTGAAATCCTTTATTTTTTTATTGTATTCTTTAGCAATTTTATTGTATTCAGATTCGTTTTTTCTTATTTCTTGCATTATTTCGTCAGATTCAACCATTTTTTCAATAATTTTCTCTTCAATTGATGTAATAGAAGCTTCTTCATATTTGATCTCTGTTATGAAACCTTGATATTCTTTGTTTGTTGTGGCCTTATTTAATTGTTCCTTTTTTTTTTTTATTTTTTCTTTTGTTTGTAATATTTGTTTTTCTAATTCTTCTCTTTGTTTTTTATTTTGATCTAATTTAGTTCTTGTATCCTGAACAATACTTGCTTTATTATCCCTTTCTTTTTCTAATTTTTTTATTTCAATTGGTATCTCTTGTAGGATGTTTTCAATTCTTGCTATTTTGTCATCTTGTTGCTGAAGTGTATATAATAATTCTAAACCATCTTTCAAAAAAGCTCCTTTACAAAGACAAATTGGGCCTACCAGGATTCGAACCTGGAACCTACCGGTTATGAGCCGGTGGCTCTAGCCGTTGAGCTATAGACCCATACCTCATTGCTTAGATTATCAAAATTAATCATATATGTCAAGTGAAAATTTAAAAGATAGAGTAGAGGAGTTGACAGAAGATGGGAAAGATATCTGGGGTTTGTACCAGGATTGTATAAAGAATGTATGGATTTTTTTTGATAATATTTATTAATTGTTATAAAATAATGAATAGAAAATTTTGGTGAATAGGAGAGATAAAGCATGAACCTTATTGAACAGCAAAAGATAATTCGTAAATTTCGTGAAAAGGGGGCATGCTCTGTTGAGCTTGCAAAATCTTTAGTAGAATTACAAGTAGATAATTCTCAAGTTGCAAAACGACTTATAAAAAATAGAGTGATTTTGAGTGGAGGAGGCGACACATTTTTTCTTGATGAAAGGGAATTAATGAAATTTCGGTTAAATAGAGTGAAATGGGGCATGAGTATCCTCTTTTTAATTCTGATTATAATATTTATATATTTAATGAAAAAGTAAAAAAAGTAGAATAGGTAAATAAAGTATGGATGTATTGAAAATGGTAAAAACTTATTTTATTTATATTTGAATTACTGTTGAAAATTTGATTTTTTTTTAATATTATTAAAAAGGAGGTAAAAAATGGAAAGTATAACTCTTCCAATATGGGTGTTTTGGCTTCTTATTATAGTTATTGTAATTCTTATTATTTTTATTCTAATCAGAGACAAGGGAGTAAGAAACGGAATTAAGAAGTTTTTTTCATTTATTACGAAAAAAATTAAGAGGGCAAGGATTAAAGGTAAAATAGATAAAGAAAAAGAGAAAAAGGCAGTTCTTATTAGAAAACTTGGAGAAGGTATATGGGAAAAGGAAATAGAAGTTTCAAATCTTGATAAAATAAAAGATGGACTTAAGAAATTGAAGTGTGAGGAAGGTAAAGTATTGAATGAAATTGAAGATTTGAATTCGAAAATTGAGAAATCTAAAAAAGATTTTGATAATTTCAAGAAAGATAAGGAAATAAAGATTAAAGAGAATGAAGAGGAAAGGAAGCCTTTTGATATGGAATTTAAAGAGATTGGGAATGAATTAAATAAAAAGGAAAAGGATGTAAAGGAAGAAGAGAAGTTAAGTATAAGAAATAAGAAAACTATTAAGAATGCTGAGAAAGAAATTGAAAGAGTAAAAAAAGATGAGTACTTATCTAATATAGAGAAGAAAGCAAAGAAAGAGGAGATTGAAAAAAACATAAAGAAATTGAAAGTTGAAGACCCGGAAATAGTTAAAAAATTGGAGTCTTTAAATAGAGATAAAGAAATATCTAAGAAAAAATTTGATGAAATTAAGTCTAAAACAAGTGAGTACAATGATAGAATAAAATCTTTTAAAGAAGAACAAAAAACAAAAAAGAATGAAATTGATAAGACAATAGGAGATTTAGAAAAGAAAAAGAAAGGTTTAGAGACAAAGAAAAAAGAAATAGAGAAGCAAGAGGAGAGTCTTTTTGAAAAAATTGGAGAAGAGGTTGTTGTTAATAGAGTAGAAAATAAAGAGCTTTTAGATGTTTACTCTCAGATTGACAATATTGAAAAAAAGTTAATAGAACTTGAATCTAAGATTAAGACTGGATAGAATTTAGAATATAGAGAAAATAATTCTTTTTAAGAATTAAAATTAATTTTTTTGCTTCGGAATAATACATAATAATTTAAGAGCAGTATTACCTGTGTTTTCAAATTGATGTTCTTCATCTGGGAGTATAAGTGCAAAATAACCCTTTTTAAAGGAAATTGATTTCCCCTTAGAGTTTAATCTTCCATTTCCTTCAAGTATATATACTTCGTGTTCCCATGGGTGTGTATGAAGTGGTGTATGTCCGCCAGGTTCAATCTCAAATAACCTTAAATAGAAATTAGGTGCTTTAGAATCCTTACCTATTAACCAGCGAATTGATACGTCATATGCGCCTTCCGTATTTACCTTTTCTTTTTTGATCTCATCGTATTTTTTTACTAACATTAATCACTCCTTATAATCTATTTTAAAGAAAAATGATAATGTTTTCAATAGGAAATTTGAAGAATAAAAGAAATAATATTTTTTTATAAACTTATAATGTAGTATAATATGTAGCAGATAAAAAATGGATTTTAATATACCTGACAAATTGACTTTTAAAAGAAAGGAAGCAATAAATATTACAAGCTTAGATGGTAAAGTTCTTGATTATTGGGAAAAAGAATTTGGTGCAATAAAACCTGTTATTAATAAGATGGGTGAAAAGTTTTATACAAGAAGAGATATTGAAGTGATATTTAAGATAAAACAATTGTTGATTATTGAGAAATTAAAAAAATCGAAGATTAAAGAGATAATTCAAAATGATTGTGGGGTTTCTGATGTAAACATTAAAAGATCTGTAAAATTGGGTGATGATAAATTGAAATCTATTAAAACCGGTTTAAAAGAAATATTGACAATTATTGATAAAAATGGTAAAAATTAAACTTATTCGGGACGTGGCGCAGTCTGGTAGCGTACACGCTTGGGGTGCGTGTGGTCGGTGGTTCGAATCCGCTCGTCCCGACCATTTTTTATTTTAAATTTACAGATTAATTTTAAAGGATACTTTTAATTGAAAAATATGAAAACTATATTGTTAACAAATGATGATGGATATTTATCAAAGGGCATTTTATATTTAAAGGAGTCTCTTTCTAAAGAATATAATGTTTATATTGTAGCTCCAGATAGAGAAAGAAGTGCAATAAGCATGGCATTGACTTTAAATCAAGTCTTAAAGATAAATTGTATTGAGGAGAATATTTACTCAGTGAGTGGTACACCTGTTGATTGCATTAATGTTGCAATTATGAAGGTATTGCCTGAACCTCCTGATTTCATTATTTCCGGAATGAATTTAGGCGAAAATATCTCAGAGGATATATATTTTTCAGGGACAGTTGGAGGTGCATTTTCAGGCTATTTATTTAATATTCCTTCAATGGCTGTTTCTCTTATGTCAGATAAAAGTAGAAAAGGTATTGAAAAGTATAATATAGAAGATAGTGCTGAAATTACAAAAAGGATTTTAAAAAAAATAATGCAGTTCAAGAAGAGTGATGTTATTTATAATGTGAATATACCTTATAATAATAATGGGAAAATATTGATTACATCTCCTGGAATGAAAGCATATAAGCCGGATATAATAGAAGATAAGGATCCGAGAGGAAGGAAATATTACTGGATTGGTACAGGGAATCCGACTTATAAGGGAGAAAAAGGAACAGATGTATGGGCAGTAAAAAATGGATATATTTCAGTGAGTCTAATAAAATATAATTTAGACTGTAGTAAAAAATTAAAGGAAGAGTTATCCAGAGAATTTGATGGGATTTAATTTTATTAGAAAGCTATATGACTGGGTTCTGAGCTGGGCTGAAAAACCATCTGCCCGGTATGCTTTATTTATATTTGCATTTGCAGAGAGTAGCTTTTTCCCCATACCACCTGATGTGCTTTTAATTCCATTGGTTATTGGATATAGAAAAAAGTGGTTTAAACTTGTTCTCACAGTCACAGCTGGTTCTGCAATTGGTGGAGCCTTTGGTTATTTTATAGGTCATTATCTGTGGTGGGGTGGTGCTGATATATATTCAAGTTTTGCTCAATTTTTTTATAGCAATGTCCCTGGTTTTTCTGAGAAGCTTTTTAGATTGGTGCAGGTTCAATATAATAAATATGGCTTTTGGATTGTTTTTACTGCTGGTTTTACTCCAATTCCTTACAAAGTTTTTACAATATCATCAGGTGCTTTTAATATAAATTTTGTTACTTTTATGATTGCATCTGTAATTTCAAGAGGAGCAAGATTTTTTATTGTTTCGTTTCTTATTTATTACTTTGGAGAACCCATAAAAAAGTTTATTGATAAGTATTTCAATTGGCTTGCTATATTATTTACAATACTTTTAATTAGTGGATTTTTAATAATTAAAGGTTTTATATAATAATATCCTGATTTTAATTATAAGGTTTAATTACGCTAATGCTGAAGCTAAAACAATTGAATAATATTTTGAATCTTCATCATCTGCTCTAGATGTCAATACTGCTGGGAATGGTGCTCCTGTAACAATTCCCGCGAGTTTACCTTTACCCAGAATTGTTGTTGATTTATAAAAAACATTCCCTGTTTCTATGCTTGAGAAAATTAAAATATCAGCTTGACCATTAATAGGTGTTTTTAGTCCCTTGATATCACATGCTTTTTTTGAAATTGCAACATCCAAAGCAAGCGGCCCATCAACAATTGCTCCTTTTATCTGTTTTCTTTCTGCCATTTTAGATAAAATTGCAGCGTCAATAGTGGCTGGCATTTTCTCTGAAACTTTTTCGTTTGCTGCAATTATTGCAACTTTTGGGTTTTCAATACCTAATGTCTTAGCAATCTTATGAACATTAAAGTTTATCATCTGGATTTTTTGGTTTAAATCTGGGTGAGGGATCATTGCAACATCTGAAACAATTAATAATTTATCATATGTTGGTATTTCTATTATAGCAGAATGTGAAAGAATAGTTCCCTTTTTTATTAAACCGTATTCTTTGTTTAATATTGGTTTAAGAAAATATGGGGTTGATATCAAACCTTTCATTAGTGCACTGGCTTTTTTTTCAATGATCATCCTCACTGCAAGGTCACCGCTTTTCTTTTCATCTGGTTCATGGATGATTTTAAATATGTCAGGAGAGATATTTAACTCTTTACATCTTTCGTGAATTATTCTTTTATCTCCTATTAAGATTGCTTCAACGATTTTTTCCTTTACTGCTCTTTCTACTGATATTATAGTATCTATATCATGAGCAAATGCAACAGTCATTTTTGGTGTTGATTTTTTTTTAACCAATTTTTCTAATTCTTTTAAAGTTTTAATTTGATTCATATCTGTCTCCTTAATTTTTCCAGATTTTTGCTCTTCCTTTACCATTTAAAACCCTTAAAACTCCTTTTACTAATGCTCCCATTTCATCTTCACCAGGGAGAACAAGTACACGTGCAAGAAATTCAACTCTGCTCTTTATTAGATCTACGAATTTTTTGCTATATGCAATACCTCCAGTTAAAACAATAGCATCAATATCACCTCTAAATACAGGTCCCATTGCTCCAATTGATTTAGAGATATTGTAAGCCATTGCATTGTATATTAATTCAGCTTTTTTATCATTTTCGGAAATTCTATTTTCTACTTCTCTTAGGTCATTTGTCTTTAGATGAGCAACAATACCACCTTTACCAGCGATCATTTGCTTTATTTCAGAAAATGTGTATTTATTTAATTTTACAAGTTCAACTAAAGACCATGCAGGTATAGAGCCAGCTCTTTCAGGAGAAAATGGTCCATCTCCATTGAGTGCATTATTAACATCTACAGCAAGTCCTTTTTTATGTGCAGCAATAGATATACCTCCACCTAAATGAACAATAATGAGATTACAATCTTTATATTTTTTATTTAAAAGTTTGGCAGCCTCTCTTCCAGCTGATTTTTGATTGAGTGCATGCCAGATGCTTTTTCTCTTAATTTCTGGGATGCCTGTTATTTTTGCTGTTTCATCCATTTCATCAACCACAACAGGATCAACAATAAATGCATTGACATTGGCTAATTTTGCTATTGAATCTGCAATTATTGCTCCCAAATTTGATGCGTGTTCTAAAGAATTTGTTGCAAGGTAATCAATCATTTTTTGATTTACAATATATGTTCCTGATTTCATTGGTGATAATAATCCACCTCTACCAACAACAGCGGAAAGATGTTTTGGGTTAAAAGAGTTTTTCTCTAAAAAATCTGAAACTATTTTTGACCTGAAATCTTTCTGGTCAATGATTTTAGGAAATTTCGAGATTTCTTCTGATGAATGCGGAATATTGGAAGATAAAATTTTTTTTTCACTTAAAAATAAGGCAATTTTTGTTGATGTAGAGCCTGGGTTTATTGCCAAGATATATTTATTATCCATAGTATAATTTACATTAAAATCTCTTTTTTTTCAAGAGTTAAAACTATTTTAATTTATTTTAAATTTTTATTTTTCTTTCTTGTTTTAATTCTGTAGTAATAGAATAAATGTTAAAGGCAATAAGAATTAAAAGGAAAAAAGTTTTTTTCACTAATTAAAAAGAGATTTTGTTTGTAACCTTAACCCAAACCTTTACATTCTTTTTTTTCCATTTTGCTGGTTTGTATTTCCAGCTTGTTAATGTAGAAAATATGGTTAATTTCAGATCATTTGGGGCATTTTTTTGAACTTTTACTTTATCAATATTTCCATTTTCATTTATTAAGATATTTGAATTAACTATAAATGACTGTCCTTTATACTTTTTTTGAATTGCTCTAGGAAATACTGGTTCAGGTGCTTCTCTTTTTACAGGTTTCTGTGTTACTGATTCTAATGGTATAGGTTGATTCTTTTTAATCATATTTGCTATTTCTTCCTCTTTCTTCTTTTGTATTTCCTTATCTTTTTTAATTTTTTCTTTTCCTAAGAACTCAGTTTGTTTTGTTTTAACCTGCTCTTCAAGGACATTTAGATCATCTGTATCATCTAGCTGCCTTGCGCTTTTAATATTTTCTAAGGCTTTTCCAAATTCATTGTTATCAAGATTAGTTTTAGCTAAATTAAAAAAATCGTTATATTCTTTGTTTTTCTTTTCTTCAAGCTGTTTTAGTTCCTTTTGTTTGGCTGCAAACTTCCGTTTTTCCTCTTCAGTTTTTTTTACTTTGCTTTGTAACTCATTAAGTTGATTGGTGAGTTCCTGCCTTTTTTGTTCTTCTGCGTCTCTTATTTTTTGATTCTCTTTTTCTTTTTGTTCATCTGCTTTTTGCTTTAATAGAGTCTCTTGTTTTGCTTTAGCTTCAATATCTATTAATTGCTTTTGAACTTTTTGATTGTTTAAATATAAAACAACTGCAACAATAGCAATTGCAATAATACCAATTATAATATATGGGAGTTTTGATTTTGATTTTTCTTTCTCATCAAGTCCACTCAATATGCTTTCTACTAATTCACTATCTTCTTTTAAAGGTTTGATTTTTTTTTCCTTTTTTTCCTTTTTTTCTTGTATTGTATAAGATAATTCTTTTTTTAAGGTTTCTTCTTCTTTTTCAATTTCTTCTGAATAGATTGAATTCATGAAATATGACAAATTAAATGTTACAGATGATAATTCGTCAATTTTGAAAAAATCTGAAATATAATTTTTGAATTCTGTTATACTAGAAAATCTATTTGATGGATTAGGATCTAATGTTTTTTTGAAGAAATTTATAATCTTTGTTAAAAAATCTATTTCTGCTGATGGTATTTCTATGTTAAAACTAATGTTAGAAAATTTTGTCTCGAAGTTTTCTTCTGATGAATATGAAAAGTAACTGCCAGTTAAGATTCTGTATAAAATGTAACCTAAATGATATATATCAGATTGAGGAGTAAGTTTTTCTCTTCTAATAAATTCTGGTGCTAGCCATGAGCCGTATTTCATCTCCATTTCTTTAAATATATCATCTTGTTTTTGAATGTGTGGAAATATGCCATAGTTTTTTAAATATATATTACCATCATAATCTATAATTATGTTATCAGGGGTTAAAAATCCATGAAAAGATTTTTCTCCACTTATAACTATTGATGAACCAGTCTCAATTAGATCTGCAATAGAAATAATAATTGAAAAGGCAAGGTCAAAATTAATAGAAATATTTTTCCTTTCCGAATCTTCAAGTATTTTTTCAAAATAATTTCCACTTAGATGTGGAAATATTAATATAGCTTTATCTTTATCTTCGATTATTTCTTCAGGTGAATAGAGGTTAGAGATTTTGGATCTATTTATGCCTTGTAAAAGGATTTTTATTCTTTTCCAGACGTTTTCATTTTTGTAAAAAAATGGATATACTTCAGTGAGTATTTTGTGGTTTTTTGCTACCTTACCTTCAATTTCGCCAGCTCTATAGTTAATCCCAATTGAATTAATGTGAAGCTTTTGAAAAATTAAATAATTGTTTAAAATGTTGTACTCTTTCATAATATTACCTCTTTATCTTGGATTTTCATTACATATATAATATATAAGATAAAAGAAAAAAATTCAATAAAAAAAATTGTTTTTTTATTATTTTAAATATTCGAAGTAATCTTGTATTGACAAAATCAAGAATTTTTGATATTAATAAGCTTTCCTGGTTTCCCCAGTAGCTCAATCGGCAGAGCGGGTGGCTGTTAACCACTAGGTTCGCGGTTCAAGTCCGTGCTGGGGAGCCATTTTTTATTATTATGAAAAAACAATTCATATTACTCGTATTTGTAATTCTTATTGTAGTTATAGCATTTTTTTCCATTATTTTTGTTGTAAATAAAAATTCAATAAGTAGTGAAAATCTGATCTTTTCTAAGAAACATTTCAAATATGGAGAGCATGTTGAAGAAAAATTAAAAGCAATTTTAGATGAAAAAAAAGATTTTAAGATAAACCAGAATGAGAGAATAAACAGCTTTTATGCTTTTGAAAAATTTACAGGAAGAATAAAGACTGGTGGAATTAGCTATAACTCTATATTTGCAATAGATAAATCAGAGATTTCAATAAAGATTAAAAATATAAATGTAGACAGATTGAGCTTTTCTATATTTAATTCAGGAAACTCGCGCATGTTTTACAGGATATTTGTTTTAAATGGGAACACAAAGAAACTTATTTATACAAAATTCATGTCAAAAAAAAAGATTATTTCAAAAACAATTAATATAAAAAAGATTCCTGTTAAAGGTAGTTATCTTATCTTAGAAACAAAGGGTAGGGGGGTTGGAGCATGGATAAATCCTTTCCTCTTTAAGTATAATAAAAAGCCAAAGATATTTATTGTTATTGTGCTTGATACATTAAGAGCTGACCATACTCCATTATATGGATATAGTAGAAATACAACACCATGCCTTAAAAGACTTGCTTCTGATGGTGTTCTATTTAAGAATGCATACTCAACAACATCCTGGACATTACCTGCTCATGTATCGCTCTTCACAGGAAAGAATTTAATAGAGCACAGAGTGATGAATCCAAATACAAGAATTTCCTATGATTACCCATTGATTGCTGAACTATTCCAGAAGAATGGTTTTGCAACTATTGCATTTACAGGGGGTGGTTTTGTAGAAGATGATTATGGTTTTTTTAGAGGATTCCAGTACTATTCAAACATTCCAGGCAATGTGTTCAGTATGAACTCAGCTGAAAGGGTTTTTCAGCATTTCAAAAGACATGCAGAAATTAATTGGGGAAAGGATATGTTTGTTTTCCTTCATACATACCAGCTTCATGCTCCTTATAAAGTGATTCATAAATATTTGAGGAGTTTTAATAAAACTCTGGATGAAAATCTTAAAGGTATAAAAAATTATTTGATGAGTAATTCTGATTATTTTAAGAGCATTGGTACTGAAAACAGAAAGAAACTAATTGATATTTATGATTCTTCAATACTCTATTTAGATAATGAGTTAATAGGAAGGGTTGTTGATTTTCTAAAAAGTAAAAAGGTTTATAAAAAGTCAATGATTGTTGTTTTAAGTGATCATGGGGAGGAATTTTATGACCACAGTAGCTGGGAACATGGACATACTCTCTACAAAGAGCTTATTAAAATACCTCTTGTAATAAAGTATCCTGAAAATAAAAAAATGGGTGTTGAAAACAGATTGAGTTCAATTATGGATATTCCCTCAATAATTCTTGAACACACAGAATTTAAAAACAGAGAGAATTTTCCTTATTCTGAGATAGAAACAAATGATAGGGTGCTCCCAGTACTATTACCTGTTTCTCCAATAATAAAACAATTTCCAGCAAAAATATCCTTTGTTGACCAAAAATATCATTTTATATTCAATATTCTGGACAAAAAGGAGCTTGATTATTTTACTGAGAAGCCCGATTTTTCTTATATAGAGCTTTATAAAAATTCAGACATAAAAGAATTGAATAATCTGTTTGCAAAAGATAAAAAGCCTCTTGCAAGATTTATGAAGCTTTTAAATAAGTATAGGATGAGGCTGAGAAAATTGAGGTTAAAACAAACAGATATAAATTCAGAATTAAAGAAAAAGCTGAAGTCCCTTGGTTATTTAAATTAAGTATTTGATTGTAAACAGAAAAGAAGAGAATTAGTTTTTAAGTTTTTAATTAGAACTATTAGACTTTGTACTTCGTAATTAAATATAGTATAATATTTACATATAATAGTTGATAGTTATTATGGAGAATAGATATGGATTTAAAAAACTTAAATTTAAAATTTTCTAAAATTGAGTTGCCCAGATTAGAGTTACCAAAATTTAAACTTCCAAAGATAAAGATGCCAGTACTTAAAATTGGAGATTTAAAAGCAAAAATTCCAATTATTCAAGGTGGAATGGGAGTAGGTATTTCTCTTTCCAAACTCTCTTCTGCTGTTGCAAATGAAGGAGGTATAGGAGTAATAGCTGCAAATGCAATAGGAATGATTGAGCCAGATTATTTTAAGAATGGGATTGAAGCAAATATGAGGGCTTTAAGAAAAGAGATAAGAAAAGCAAGGAGTTTGAGTGATGGCATAATTGGTGTTAATATTATGATTGCTTTGAATGATTTTCAAAATATGCTTCAGGTTTCAATTGAAGAGAAGGTTGATATTGTATTTCTTGGTGCTGGTCTCCCTTTAAGGGGAATTCCAATTGAAGAAATAAAGAGCGCAAATGTAAAGGTTGTGCCAATTGTAAGTTCAGCTCGTGCACTAAAACTAATATTCAAATATTGGCAAAGAAATTATAACACAATTCCTGATGGTGTTGTTGTTGAAGGACCAAAAGCAGGGGGCCATTTAGGATTCAGGGAAGAAGATATAGAAAATCCAGATTTCAGAATTGAGAATTTAATCCCCGGAGTTATTAAGGAAGTTAAAGAATTTGAAAAAGAGTTTGCAAGAGAAATACCTGTTATTGCTGCTGGAGGTATTTTTAATGGGAAGGATATTTATAAGTTTTTAAAACTTGGTGCTAATGGTGTACAGATGGGATCTAGATTTGTTGCTACAGAAGAGTGTGATGCTGATATAAACTTTAAAAAAAGCTATGTGGACTCAAAAAAAGAGGATATTGTTATCATAAAGAGCCCTGTTGGGATGCCTGGAAGAGCTATTTTAAATAGTTTTTTAAAAGATGTTAATTCAGGTAAGAAAAAAGAGTTCAAGTGTCCATGGAGATGTCTCGAGAGTTGTAAGGCTGAAAAAGCAAATTACTGTATATCTATTGCTCTTGATAATGCAAGAAAGGGTATTTTAGAACATGGATTTGCATTTGCTGGCTCAAATGTTTATAGAATTGATAAAATAGTTCCTGTGAAGGAGCTGATAAATGAAGTTACAGAGGATTATCTTGCTGTTGTTGAAAATGGTATTATCAGGATTAAGAACGAGTATGAAAAAGCAAAGAAAAAGCTAATTGGATTAAAAGAAGAGTATGAAAAAACAATTGAAAGAGTGTCTAGCCTATTGAAAGAGGAATATAACAAAGCTTTTACAAAGGGTTCAGCTAAACTAAAAGGTGAAACAGAGAAAAGTTTCAATAAAATTGACTGGCTGAAATCAGAGTATATTGAAAATTTCAAACTAATTGATGAAATAAAAGCCAAATTTATGGCAAGAACCTTTGGTTTAATTTAAGAATAAGAAAGCTTTTAATTTTTCCAGGATAGGAGGTTTGTATGAAATTGTTTTTAAGATTCTTTATTATTTTTATTCTTGTGTTCAGTTCAGGACTTTTAAAGAGTCAGACTCTTGATGAATACATAAAGAAAGCTGGAGATTTCCAGAAATCTTATGAGCTTGACAAGGCAGTGAACATAATGTCTGAAGCAGTAAAAAAATATCCGAAAAAGGCTGATGCTTATTCATATCTGGGTCTTTACATTGGTATGCAGGCAGGGGTTACAAAAGATTTTATGGAAGCAGGCAAAAAGATAAATGAAGCTTTTGAGATGTTTGATAAAGCTGTTTTACTCGACCCGAAAAATCCTACA
>JAUWNT010000267.1 GCA_030612495.1 Candidatus Aminicenantota bacterium | reverse complement strand
TTATTTAGAAAGAGAAAAATTTTATTGGATTAAAGTTTTATTTGATGGAATTCTTTTATTCTGTGCATTTTTTGTTGCATTCTTAATAAAAAGAGGAAACCTTAATATTGAAACTAAATTTAAGAATTTTTTAGTTGTTTTATTTTTAGCCTGGTTTTTTGTAACTCTTTTTTCAAAGAAATTCATAAAATTAGAAAAAAGAAATTATTTTATATATATAAAAACCTATTTCAAATCCATACTTGGAATAGTAATTCTTTTATTTTTAGCCATATATATTCTTGGCTGGTATAATCTTTCAAGAATAATTATCTCAGGAACTATACTTGTATTTTTAATATTTGAAATTTTATATCTATCTATTCGAGAATTATTTTTTAAGAAGAATAGTAGAATTAAAGATATTCCCTTTTCAGTATTTTTCTTTCTTATTGAATTATTTATTGTTGGTTCTACTTTTCTTTTGATATATTTTTATAGAAAAGGCACTTTTAAGTTATCAGATGATTACATTATTTTATTACTTGCAATTTTTATAATCTGGTTTGTGGTCTCCTATTTTATTCATAAATTTAAAATTCAGAAAAATGTTTCATTTTTTAAAGTGATTTTTCAATTCTGGAAATCTGAACTTATAATTGTAGGTTTAGTTGCATTTATCATTGTTAATTTGAACCTGGCTCTATTTTCAAGGTTTATAATATTAGGTTCTTTATTAATTTTTGCTATATTTGAGAATATTATTGTTACAATATATTCAATATATACACATAAAAAGCAAACTGATTATACTGATACCTATTTATTGAAAGCTGATGAGATTGATTATGAATCAAAATTTGTTGATGATAAAGATACAAGAAAAATAAAAAGGGAGAAGTATAATTTCTCATCATTAAGGTTTAAATCCAGTTTATTAAAGAATAAACTAAAGAATGTATATTTAAATAAATTTGAAGAGGTGTACAAATTTATTGAAAACAATATTAATCTTGAAAAGCTTAATATTCTAAACTTAGAGGTTCAATTTTCAAAAAATCCATATAATATTGAAATTCTTACAGATAATTCTCTTGAACTTTATGTGAATTTACGTAAAATCAATGATTTTCGTAGAATAAATATGAATTTTATCAAAGTAAATGAGAAAGTAAAATTAGGGGGGCTTTTTATAGGTAGATTTCAATCATTACCTCAGTATGCCAATTACTATTACAGGAAATACCCATTTATCCTGGCAAAATTATTTCTTATTTTCGGTTTTCTATTAAAAAGAGTAATGTCAAAATTGCCCTTTTTTAAAAGGGTATATTTTGTAATTACAAAAGGACGTAATAGATTGATTTCAAAAGCTGAGGCTTTGGGCAGGCTTTACTATTGCGGGTTTGAAATAATTTCTATAGAAGAGATAGATAATTTTACATGGTTTATAGTAAAAAAGGCGAACCAGCCTTTATCAGATAAGAATCCCTCATATGGACCCTTTTTTAAACAAAAAAGAGTTGGTAAAAATGCTAAAATGATCTTTATGTATAAAGTTCGAACAATGCATCCATATTCTGAATATATTCAAAAGCTTATTTATGAAAACCACCGTTTAAATGATAGAGGAAAAATAAAAGATGATTTTAGGGTTACAAATTGGGGGAAAGTTATAAGAAGTTTGTGGATAGATGAATTACCTATGATCATTAACTGGTT
>JAUWNT010000186.1 GCA_030612495.1 Candidatus Aminicenantota bacterium | reverse complement strand
GAAAAATGATTGAATAAAATTCAATTGATTTATTTTTAACAAATTACCTTAAATTATTTTAAAAAAAAACAGGAATAGAATTGACCAAACTTGATTTTTGTGTTAAATTTTGGCTTAAAATCGGAGGGAAAATGAGTATAGAGAAAAGATTGTTTGAGCTTGCTAATAAAAGAGAAATAGGGAAAATGGGTGGTGGAGAAAAGCGTATAGAAAAACAACACCAGAAAGGGAAATACACAGCAAGAGAGAGAATTGGAATGATACTTGATAGAGGTAGCTTTGAGGAGTTTGATCTTTTTGTTACTCATAGATGCACTGATTTTAATATGGAAAAAAATAGGCCTTTAACTGATGGAGTAATAACAGGTTATGGCACGATAAATGGTAGGCTTGTATTTATTTTTTCTCAGGATTTTACAATATTTGGCGGGTCATTATCCAAAACTTATGCTGAAAAAATAGTTAAAGTTATGGATATGGCTGCTAAAGTGGGGGCTCCTATTATTGGGCTTAATGATTCAGGAGGTGCTCGTATACAGGAAGGGGTTGACTCTCTTGCTGGTTATGCTGATATTTTTTTAAAAAATGTTCTATATTCAGGAGTTATTCCCCAAATTTCTTTAGTACTGGGCCCATGTGCTGGAGGCGCTGTATATTCTCCTGCTATAACTGATTTTGTTGTAATGGTTGATAAGATTTCTTATATGTTTCTAACTGGTCCAAAGGTTGTAAAACAAGTAACAAGAGAGGATGTAACAACGGACCAATTGGGAGGAGCTTCAATTCATTCAACTAAAAGTGGGGTCTCTCATTTCATTTGCAAGGATGAAGAAGAGGCTTTTGAAAGTTTAAAAAAATTGATATCTTATCTCCCGCAAAATAATTCTGAATCACCTCCTGTTATCCAAAATAATGATCCAATTGATAGAATAGATGAGAATTTAGATTATGTTGTTCCTGAAAACCCGAGTAAACCTTATGATATGAAGGAAATAATTGAGACTATTGTTGATAATAATATTTTTTTTGAAGTTCATGCTCAATTTGCTAAAAATTTAATAAATGGTTTTGCAAGAATGAATGGGATGCCTGTGGGAATAGTTGCAAACCAGCCTAAGGTTCTTGCAGGTGTACTTGACAACAATTCTTCAATAAAGGGCGCAAGATTTGTACGGTTCTGTGATGCATTTAATATACCTTTAATTGTTTTTGAAGATGTACCTGGTTTTATGCCAGGCACAAATCAAGAATATAATGGGATCATTAAAAATGGAGCAAAACTTCTTTATGCTTTTGCTGAAGCAACAGTTCCAAAAATAACTGTTATTGTTAGAAAAGCTTATGGAGGTGCATATTGTGTTATGAATTCAAAACACATTCGGGGAGATATTAATTTAGCATGGCCATCAGCTGAAATTGCAGTTATGGGGCCTGAAGGAGGAGTTGAAGTTATATATAGTAAAGAAATTAAAGAATCAGAAGATAAGGATAAGACAGTAACAGAATTAAAAGAAAAATATGTAGAGCTATTTGCAAATCCATATAATGCAGCAAAAAGAGGCTATATAGATGATGTGATTGTTCCTGCAAATACAAGAATAAGATTAATTAAAGCCTTAGAGATGCTGTCAACAAAAGAGGATTTTAATCCTTCAAAAAAACATGGGAATATTCCTTTATAGGTAGATAGAAAATTGAGCTTTGGAGATGCACTTATAATAAGCATTTTGGGTATAGGAGTTGTTTTTGTTGGTTTAATTTTAACGAGTCTATTAATCTATTCATTCTCTATTCCTGAAAAGATTTCTAATCTAAAATTAAAGAGACTCCTTAAGAAAAAAGAGGCTTCATATATAAGTGATGAAAATATCGGGGATTTAGAACCAGATATTTTAGCTGTTGTAGCAACAGTTCTTGAAATTGAATATAGGTTAGGCCTTGTTTTAACAGAAAGTAGATTTACATTTAAGAGTGAGACATAAATTTGGCTTGGATATATGGTTTATATTATTTCTCATTTGTGTAACGGAGGTAAATTGTTATGAGAGAATATGTTCTTGCAATTGGAGAAAAAGAGTACAAAGCTGAAGTAAAAGAGATTACATCGGAATTTGCTAGAATTCTTGTTAATGAAAAGGAATACAAGATTAAAATTAAAGAATTTGGGCATAAAAGTACTGGAATACCGTCAGTAAAAAGGGCTGAGACAGCTACAGAGAAGCCTAAACCTGGAAAAAGAGAGATTGAGAAATCGAAAATTAATAGTACAGATTCAGGGACAATAAAAGCTCCGTTGCCTGGCTTAATACTTGATGTATTTGTAAAAGTAAGTGATTCAGTTAAAGCGGGCCAGGATTTGTTTGTGATGGAATCTATGAAAATGGAAAACCAGATCCAGGCTACACATGATGGCACTGTGGCGAAGATCTACATAAAGAGGGGTGATTCTGTTGCAGAAGGTGATATTCTTTTAGAGTTATCCAGGCCTATGATGACTACATTGTGAGTAATTTAAAATGAAAAGAATAATTATATTAATAGTTGTTTTTTCCCTTGTACCTTGTTTATATGGAAGTGCAATGTTTATACCAGATTTTGGAGGTAATCAGAAGTATATTAAGGTCTATAAAGGATTAGAAGATGATATTTCCAAGGGTGATAGAGGTGAAATCTTTGACAAATACAACAAAATTCTTGGGAGTTTTGAAGTTATTGGCCTTAATGATAGTTACAGTATAGTAAGTGTTTATTTGAATGATCCTGATAAAATAATAAAGATAGAACACTTATCGTTTACATCATTAAGAAATGTATTGGAATTATCTAATAAGAATAAATATAAAAACATAAGGTTTAGCTTAGAGAATTCAAAATTTTATTTTAGAATAAAAAAGGTAAAAAATAACATTAAAATAAAAGATGGTATGAAGGGGAAAATATTCAAGAATGAACAGGTTGCAGGTATATTTAAAATAATAGGTAGTGATAAAAATTTTTGTTATGGAATTGTGACAAATAATGCTGCTAATCTTAATTTTAGAGAATCTGATGAAGGAAAATTTTTGGGTTATTATGAACAGATTATAAGTGGTACTGGTTTTGCTAATTTATCCTATAAAAATATTATAATGTTGTTAGTGGGAATATTTTTTATTTATTTAGGCATTGCAAAAGATTATGAACCCCTTTTATTAGTACCTATAGGATTTGGAATAATAGTAGGTAATATCCCTTTACCTCTGCAACTTTTTAACAGTATTTCTTTATATATGATAGATCCTGTTAGCCATCAATATGTTTTTAATACAACTTCAAACAGTGTTATGGGAATTATATATTTTGGTGTTAGATCAGGCCTTTTTCCACCCCTTATTTTCCTTGGTATTGGTGCAATGACTGATTTTAGTGCTCTATTATCAAATCCTAAGAGTGTTTTATTAGGGGCTGCTGCTCAGGTTGGTATTTTTATAACCTTCCTTGGTGCTTTAAAACTGGGCTTTTCTCCTGCAAATGCTGCTTCAATTGGAATAATTGGTGGAGCTGATGGACCTACTGCTATATTTTTGTCTTCAAAACTTGCACCATCTTTAATAGGTCCTATTGCAATCGCAGCTTATTCATATATGGCTATGGTACCTCTAATTCAGCCTCCTATAATGAAATT
>JAUWNT010000054.1 GCA_030612495.1 Candidatus Aminicenantota bacterium | reverse complement strand
TTTATCATGAAAAATATCAATCCAGGCATTACCTCTGGATGTGATATGATACAGGGCTCTGGGATATTCTATTCTAAGGGGACGTGCCATATCTCAATTATAGATCAAACAAATTCAAGAATCAAGAACTGACCCCCTTTGGTATACCCATCTCCTCATGAACTTCCACTAAATATAACAAAAGCCTTGATTTTTCTATAAAATTTCTTTATAATAGCACATAAAGTAAAATGAAGGCTATAAATGGCAGAAGAATTGTTGAGAAGTATAAAGCAAATGAGCAAGGAACGTGGTGTTTCTCCAGATATTTTTTATTCTGCCATAAAAGAAGCTCTTGTAGCTGTTTCTCAGAAATATTTTAACCAGGATACAGATGTTCAGGTTGAAATAGATAAAAACAAGGGTAAAATTCAAGTATATGTAACAAAACTTGTAGTAAAGGAAGTAGAAGATCCCTGTTTTGAAATAAGCTGGAAGAATGCTTTAAAATATGATTCAAAGGCAAAAGAAGGAGATGAGATAAAAATATTTTTACCTGGAGAGACTTTAGGAAGAGTAGCAGCTCAGGCCGCAAAACATATAATTATGAAAAAGATCTTAAAGGCAGAGCAGCAAAAGATATATGATAAATACTTACCTCTTACAGGCACAATTCTTTTAGGAGAGGTTAGAAGAATTGAAAAGAATAATGTAATAATAGCTCTTGATATTGGTGAAGCCATTTTACCTTTTAAAGAGCTGTCTCCAAAAGATGATTTTCAGAAAGGAGATATTGTTAAATTTTATATAAAAAGGGTTTTCCCTGAAGGAAAAGGCCCCCTAATCCTGGGTTCGAGATATATGAATGATTTTGTTGTAGAACTTATAAAAAAGGAAGTTCCTGAGGTTTCTGAGGGTATTGTTAAGATATTTTCCATTTCAAGGGAACCTGGAGTAAAAACAAAAGTAGCTGTCTATTCAGTTGATAAATTAGTTGACCCTGTTGGTGCAATAGTTGGAATGAATGGGAATAGAGTGCTTTCAATAACAAAAGAATTGAGAGGAGAAAGGGTTGATGTAATTGCCTGGAATAATTCTATTGAAAGATTTATTGCATCTTCTCTGACTCCTGCTGATGTTATTAATGTTAATATCGTAGATAGTGTTAATAATAGGGCTGAGGTGACAGTTTCCGAAGAATCTCTTTCTTCAGCAATTGGTAAAAAAGGGATAAATATAAAATTGGCTTCCAGGTTGACTAAGTGGAACATTCAGTTAACGAACAGAATAAAAGATAGAAGTAAAGTGATTCAAAAAAAATTGTAAAAGGGAGATTAATATTGAGCATAAAATTACATGAAGCCACAAAAAAGTTTAAAATATCAAACAAATTGGCAATGTATTTTCTTGAAAAGAAGAATGTACCAGTAAAATCGCATTCTTCTGTAATTTCTATGGAACAACTTGAATTATTACGGGAATTTTCTGGTAATATTGATAAATATGCTAAAATAGTAGATAAGTTCAACAATGTTGAGAAAAAGAAGAAAAAAGGATTAAAAAAGGTTGTAAAAAAAGAGAGTACTGAAGAAAAAAAAGAGATAAAAGAGAAAGCCCCTCAAAAAAAAGAGCCTACAATTAAAAAGAAAGAGGAATTAAGAGATAAGGGAAAACAAAAAACTGAAGTAAAAGAGGATAAGATTGACAAAAAGGTAGAAGAAAAGAAAATTGTTCAAAAAAAAGAAAAGTTAAAAATAGAAAAAAAGAAAGAGATAAAAGAAGAAGAAAAGAAAAAGATAGAACCAAAACAACCTGAGCCATTAAAAGAAAAAAAAAGTAAAGAGCCTCATGATGTAAAGAAGCAAAAAACTGAAGAATTAAACCTTCCTAAAATCATTAAAATTTCAGATTTAGTTACTTTAAGAGAGTTTTGTGAAAAATTGAATATAAAACTAAAACATGTTGAGGAAAAGATAAAATGCCTTAAAAAGGAATATTTATCTAACGATATAATCGGTATTGAGGATATTAAGGAAATATGTAAACAGTTTGAAGTTAAGGTTGAAATAACTTCTTATGAAGATTATGTGTTTTTCAGTCATATTGAGAAGAGTAAATCCAAATCAGTAAAAAGATGTCCTGTTGTTACAGTAATGGGGCATGTTGATCATGGTAAAACAACCCTGCTTGACTCACTAAGAAAGACAAGAATTGCAGATAAAGAGGTGGGTGGAATTACTCAGAGCATAGGTGCTTACAAATTAAATATAGATGGTAATAATATAATATTTATAGACACACCAGGTCATGAAGCATTTACAAATTTGCGAGCACGTGGTGCAAAAGTCACTGATATTGTTGTGCTTGTTGTTGCAGCAAATGATGGAGTAAAGCCTCAGACAATTGAAGCAATAAATCATGCCTTAGCTGCGGGAGTCCCTATTATTGTTGCAATTAATAAGATTGATATGGATAGTGCTGACACTGATAAAGTGAAGCAGGAATTAAGTCAAAACAATGTTTTAGTAGAAGAGTGGGGCGGAGAAGTAGTGTGTGTCGAGATTTCAGCAAAATTCAATAAAAATCTCGATTCCCTGCTTGAGATGATAACTCTTGTAGCAGAAATGCAGGAACTAAAATCATATAAAGATGTTCAAGCAAGAGGTACAGTAATTGAATCTCGTCTTGATACAAACCTTGGACCAGTGGGTAGTGTTTTAATTCAAGATGGTAAAATAAAAAAGGGAGATTATTTTATTTGTGGGAATTCTATAGGGAAAATAAAATGTATCTTTGATGATACAGGAGAAACACTTGATTCTGCAGAAGCTCCAATACCTGTTGAAATAATGGGTTTTGAAGATATTCCTGATTCTGGAGATAGATTCCAGATTGTTGATGATATAGAGAAGGCGAGAAGAGTAATAGATTTGAGAAAACTAAGACAGAAAGAGGCTAAAAAAGATGAGGTTTTTGCAGAAAAAAAGTTAAGTTTACAAAATCTTTTCAAAAAAATGGAAGATAATAAGATAAAATCCTTCCCTCTTATAATAAAGGCAGATAATTTTGGTTCAGGAGAAGTTATTGAAGAAGTTTTATTAAAAAAGGGTGTGAAAAATTTAAAGATTCATATTGTATACAAAGGTATAGGTAATATTACTGAAAGTGATATACTACTTGCGTCAACATCAGAATCAATTATTATTGGATTTAATGTAAAAGCTCCTCAACGAATATTAGCACTTGCAAAAAAAGAAAAAATAGAAATAAAATTATATAATGTTATATATCATTTAATCGAAGACATTGAAAAAGCAATAAAGGGAGAAATTGAACCAGAGTATATTGAGTCTATGATTGGAAAAGTAGAAGTCATTCAGAAATTTAAAATTTCGAAGTTGGGTATTATTGCTGGATGCCTTGTAAAGGAGGGAAAAGTAACAAATAAGTCTAAACTTAAGGTAATGCGGGGTAATGATCTTGTTTTTGAGGGTGAAATAGAAAGTCTTAAGAGGGTTAAGGATGAGGTTGTAGAGGTTAAGGCTGGGACAGAGTGTGGTATAAGAATAAAAAACTTTAATGCAATAGAGATAAATGATATTCTTGAAGCTTATGAGATAATTAAAAAAGAATGATTGTTGGCATTATGATTTTGGATTTATTTTCTGAAAACACACATAGTTTGAAAGAAAAAAGGCATATAGTATCAAGTTTAAAAGAAAAACTCTGTAATAGATTTAATATATCTCTAATTGAGAGTGACTATCAGGATTTGTGGCAGAAAATCCAGATTGCAATTGCAATTGTCTCAAATTCTAAAAAAATGTGTGATAGGACATTCAATCAAATAGAAAATTTTGTGTTCTCAAATTATTCTATTCAATTAATAAATTTAAAAAAAGAATATTTCTAAATGTCTTTTCGAATTGAAAAATTCTCAAGTACTTTGAAACACTGTATCGGAGATATTTTACTTAATGAAATTGATGACCCCAAATTGAAATTTGTTACACTTTTAGAGGTAAATGTGAGTAAAGATTTAAAAACAGCTAAAGTTTATGTTTCTTCAACAAACCTCGATTATGATGATTTTTTAGTTCACTTAAACAATGCAAAAGGTTTAATAAAAAAATCTATTGCAAAAAAAATGTATTTAAAATATGTGCCTGAAATTATTTTTACAACCGGCCAGTTTCTTGATATAGAAAAAAAAATTAAGAATTAAAAATAAGATGAAAACAAAAATTGCTAATTTAATAAAAAAATCAAAAAAAATTGCAATTACTTCCCATATACGCCCGGATGCAGATTGCATAGGAAGTGGTCTTGCTTTATACTTAATGTTAACACAATTGGGAAAAGAGGTTTGTTTCTGTAATACTGAGAAAGCACCTTTTCCATTAACTCAATTACCATGTTTTGATGTTATAGAATTCAGGCAAGTATATCCTGAACCATTTGATGTGTTTATGTTAATAGAGGGAGAAAGCGAAGCTAGGACAGGTCAGAAGCATCTTGAGAAATATTATACAGTAAGCATTGATCATCATGCAACAAATTTAGGGCATGCAAATTTGAATTGGGTTGTTCCTGAGGCTTCAGCTGTTGGAGAATTGATTTATGAATTGGGTGTTGAATTAAATATTGAATTTACGAGAGATATTGAATATAATCTGTATGCTGCTATCTCTTCTGATACTGGCTCATTTAAGTATTCTAATACAACCTTTAAGTCATTATACATTGCTTCAAAATTAGTAAAGAATAACAATTTTGATCCTGGTGATGTGAGTGACCTGCTTTTTAATTCAAATTATTATGAAAAAGTTCAGATGATGCAAAAAGTATTATCCACTCTTGAGTTACATCTGGATAAAAAAGTTTCTATAATTGAATTTAAAAGAGAATTTTTAAGGACCCTGGATTTAAAAAATATTGAAACCGAAGATATTGTTTCTATAGCAAGATCCATAACTGGTGTTGAAGTAACTCTGTTTTTTAAGGAAATTGGAGATGACTATTATAGGGTGTCAGTAAGATCAAGGAAAAATTTTAACTCTCTGCTTCTTGCAAAAAAATTTAATGGTGGAGGACATGAATGTGCTGCAGGTTTTTTCTATAAAGGAAATATAGAAAAGGCAAAACAAGAAGTTGTAAATATAATAGAAAAACATCTTAAATGATAAGTGGACTTGTTGCTATAAATAAGCCAAAAAATATAAGTTCTCATGCTATTGTTGTAAATATAAGAAAATTATTTAATACAAAAAAAGTTGGACATTTTGGGACTCTTGACCCTATGGCAGAAGGGTTATTATTGGTTGGAATAGGAAAAGCCACAAAATTTTTTAATTTTTACATGAAGAAGAGAAAACTTTACTCAGGAATAATAAAATTTGGATTCTCAACTTCAACTTATGATATGGAAGGCTTCCCAACTTCTGAAAAAAAGGAAATAGATTTAACAAAGATTGATGTTAATTCATTGTTATTAGATTTTACAGGCGAAATATTGCAAGTTCCACCTATATATTCAGCGAAAAAGTATAAAGGAAAGCCATCTTATAAATATGCCAGAGAAAATAAGAAAATAGAACTAAAACCTGTAAAAGTAAAAATTTATTCCTTAAAAGGAGAAATTGTAAATAAAAACAGGCTATGCTTTGAGGCTTTAACTTCGTCTGGAACTTATGTTAGATCAATAGCTCACGATCTAGGGCAAAAAATTGGAGTTGGAGCTTATCTTGAAGAGCTAAAAAGGGAGAGAATAGGAGAGTTCGAATTAGATAAATCTGTTTCAATTGAGGAATTAGTTAAAAGTAAAAACTTTATGGATATTACAGATTTTGTTATTCCTATAGAAAAATTACTCCCAGAATTTCCTAAAATAATAGTAAACCAGATGGGAAGAAATGCAGTTTTAAATGGTATGCCTTTATTAGCAAAAGATGTAATAAAAATATTCCCTTCTGAATCTGATATATATTTTAGGTTGTTTGATGAACAGGGCAAACTATTATCAATTGCTCAAAAAGAAGAAAATAAAACAAGATTTAAATCAAACATTGTCTTCCCTGATTAAATCATACAAGTATATGAATTGTTTTTTTAAAGTTTTCAATTCAATAAATAAGGAGTATTCATTTTGTCCAAAACAGCAAAAAAGGGAGTTGCTTTTACCTTTTCTGTATACATTGTATTATTGTATTTATATCCATTATTATATAAATAAAGAGCTCTAAAAATATCCCCCCCTGATTCATTGTAGTATGTTTTTAAAATTTGTAATCCTAGTTCTACATTATAATCAATATCGAAAATACGATCTTTATCAATTGACAATTCATTCTTCCATGCAAAATAATTAATCTGCATTAGTCCATAAGCACCTTTATGCGAAATAGCTTCCGGTTTAAATGCACTTTCTACTTGCATTATTCCGAGAATAAGATTTGGGTGGAAACCATATTTTTGGCTTTTAATATAAGTAGTATCAAGGATTTTAGAAAACAGGGGATATTTGGTTTCAAATGCATTTACTTTGAATTCCATATATTTATATTGATCCAGTTTTTTCTTATTTATATTAACCTGTTTTGTAAGTTCTGCTGCTTTTTTTGATATTATTTTAAGATATGATGAATTCAAATCATATTGCCTGTTGAATTCTGATACACCCTTAAATAACCCAACAAGCCCAATAATAAATAAAATTATAATTAATATAGAAGATTTTTTTAAATTCTTTTTAATTAGATTCCTTTCTTGTTCTTTCATAATGTTGTAATTATAGAATTGTTTCGAAAAAAATTCAACAAACTTTAATAAAATTCTATTATACAAGCTATAAATTATCTTTTTTTTGTTCGAAAAAAGTGTTATAATGTAAAATATTTGATTTGTCATTCAGGTTGTTATTCAATAAAGCAAACCCATAAAAACCTGATTGTTAAAATGATGTTGAATGTAATAAGGAGAAAAGATGAAGATTTTAGTTATTAACTCTGGTAGTTCTTCTATCAAATTTCAGCTTATAAATATCGAAGATGAAAAGCTAATTGCAAAAGGGCTGATTGAAAGAGTTGGGTTTAAAGATTCAATATTTACTTATCAATTTCCTACTAACTCAAAAATAAAGAAGGTATGCTCAATAAATGATTATAAATCTGGGATTCATTTAATTACAGAGACTCTTGTGAATAAGAATCATGGAGTTATAAAGAATATGAATGAGATTGAGGCAGTTGGTCATAGAGTTGTACACGGTGGTGAAGATTTTGCAGATTCTGTTTTGATTACAGATGAAGTAATAAAAGTAGTTGAGAAAAACATTGAGCTTGCACCACTTCACAATCCTGCAAACCTTTTAGGAATAAAAGCTGCAAAAGAGGAGTTTCCTGATGTTCCTATGGTTGGGGCTTTTGACACATCTTTTCACCAAACTATTCCTGAAAAAGCCTTTATTTACCCTGTGCCTTATGAGTATTATAAAAACAAAAGAATAAGGAGATTTGGTTTTCATGGTACATCTCATCAATATGTAAGTATTAAAGCAGCAGAATTTCTTAAAAAACCTATAGAAGAATTAAAAATAATTACACTCCATCTTGGAAATGGTTGCTCTATTTCTGCTGTTAATAAAGGTAAATCTGTTGATACAAGCCTTGGATATGGAACAATGTGTGGAATGCCAATGGGAACCAGAGCTGGAGATATTGACCCTAACATTATCCTTTATATGATGGAAAAAGAGAACTTAAGTGCAGATGAAATAAGGCAAATAATTTATAAAAAAAGCGGCATGCTAGGGCTTTCTGGAATATCAAATGATATGAGGGAGGTTGAAGAAGCAGCATTAAAAGGTAATGAAAGAGCAAATCTATCAATTGATATTTTCTGCCATTATGCTAAGAAATTTATAGGAGCTTATGCTGCTGTAATGGGAGGAGTTGATATTATTGTATTTACAGCAGGTATTGGGGAAAATTCTCCAATTATAAGAGATAAAATATGTGAAAATATGGAGTTTTTGGGAATTAAAATAGATGAAAATAAAAATAATGTAAAAGGAGAATTAACAGACATTTCATCAATAAATTCAAAAGTAAAAGTACTGGTTGTTCCAACAAATGAAGAATTAATGATAGCTAAAGAAACATATAAAATTGTTTCTGCAATTAAGTAGATAAGAAAAAAAAGAGATTAATTTTAAAATAAAAAGAAGATGATATCTATAGATAAAGAAGTCGAGCGAATAATTCCTGAAAAGAAAATTTTAGAACAACTTGAAATGTTAAAAAAAGGAACACCTTTTGTTAATTTATTTAAACCTGCATATATAAATAATGGTATAAAAGAATTCTCAGAGCTTGAAAAGGAAAGATATATTGATCTTTTCTTAAAAGTTAGGAAAAGAAATAAAATAATCAAATTTGTTCCTGCATCAGGCGCTGCAACTCGTATGTTTGAAGTGCCTCTCTATTTCTATAATAATTTCAATAAAATCAATGAAAATCAAGCTAAACAAGAGGCATTAAAAGGGAACTCTGATTACGAGTTTATTTTAGATTTTATAAAAGGGATAAAGAGTAAGAAATTTCCATTTTATGATGAACTTGAAAGGTTATTAACAAGAGATAATGTGTCTATCAAAACTCTTATTAAACAAGACAAATACAAAAGAATCCTTGAATATCTGTTAAAACCAAAAGGGCTCAACTATACGAATCTTCCAAAAGCTCTTTTAAAATTCCATAAATATAAAGATTGTTCACGAACTTCAATGGAAGAGCATATAGTTGAGGGAATTAAATATGCAATAGATGAGAAAAATGTTGTTCGTATCCATTTTGCAATTTCTCCTGAATTTAGAAAAAAGGTAAAAGATTTTCTTGATAAGATTTTACCAATTTACAGAAAAGGTAATATTAAATTCGAAATTACAATTTCTGAACAAGAACCTTATACTAATACAGTTTCTTTAAATAAAAAAGGGGATCTATTAAGAGATTGCAATAATAACCTTATTTTAAGGCCAGCAGGTCATGGAGCTTTGATCACTAATTTAAATAATATTGAAGGGGATATTATTTTTATAAAAAACATTGATAATGTGGTACCTGATTACTTAAAAACAGAGACTTTTGTGTATAAAAAAGCCCTTTGCGGATATTTGTTTGAAATTCAGACAAAGGTGTTTGACTACTTAAAAAGACTTTATAATAAAAATTTAAGCAAAGCATATCTTGAGGAGATTTCATTTTTTTCTAAAAACGAACTTAATATCTTTTTTCCGGAAAATTTTAAAAATTGGGGCAAAGAAAAAAAGGAGGATTTTCTTTTTAAAAAACTAAATAGACCCATAAGAGCCTGTGGAATGGTAAAAGATGAGGGAAAGTATGGTGGAGGTCCTTTCTGGGTTAAAGATAAAAACAATTCTGTTTCTCTTCAAATTGTTGAAAATGCTCAGATTGATTTTAGCTCGAAGGAACAAAAAGGTATTGCAGATTGTTCCACTCATTTTAATCCAGTTGACATTGTTTGTGGAGTTCGTGATTTTAGGGGTAATAAATTTAATCTTAATGAGCATATTGACCCTAATACTTACTTCATTTCAACAAAATCAAAAAATGGGGAATCAATAAAAATATTGGAACTCCCAGGACTCTGGAATGGAGCAATGGCAGATTGGATTACTATTTTTATTCAAGTTCCTTTAATTATATTTAATCCTGTAAAAACAGTTAATGATCTTCTTAAAAAGGAGCATCAGCCAATTTAGACTTATAAATCTTTAAATACTTGATTCAAGCAGAAATATGGGTTTTATTTTTTTTAGAAATTTGATAAAATTGTTTAGAGGATATTAAAGAAATTGTCAAAATTAAATTTTAAGAATAAATGGGTTGTAGTTACTGGCGCATCCAGTGGCCTGGGTAAAGAAATTGCCAGATATTTAGCTAAATATGAAAAAGCTAATTTGATAATTACTGCTAGAAGGGTGAAGAAGCTCGAGCAATTAAAAAAAGAGATTGAACAAAATAATAATACAAAAGTAGAGGTTGTTGGAGTAGATTTAATAGAACCAAAAGGTGTTAATTTTTTGTTTGATAATGCAATAAAAGTAGGACCTATCTATGGGATAATCAATAATGCTGGTCTTACATATTATGGGAAGACTGAAAAGGCAAAAATTGAAAATTACAATCAGATTGTTAATTTAAATTTTAATGCAGTAATGAAATTAAGCTTGTTATTTTTAGATTATTTCCGGAATATGGGGCAAGGTGGATTATTGAATATTACAAGTGAAGCTGCCTTTATTCCAATCCCGTACCAAAATGTTTATTCCGCATCAAAGCATGCTTCTCAGAGTTTTACAGATGCATTAAGAGAAGAGAACAGGAAAACAGGCATTGTTATTTCTTCTTTTGCTCCATCAGGAATTGCTACAGAAATGATTACTAAATCAGGGCTTGATAAAAAGATAAGTAAGGACAGTATATTCAATATGAAACCGGATAAGGCTGCAAAAAAAGCTATAAAGGCTTTTAAAAGAGGGAAATCTATCTCAGTCCCGGGATTTATTAACAAATTAACTCTTTTTTTTGTACACATTTTCCCAAGAAAATGGGTCGTACGAATAGCTGGCTTTATTTATATCCCTCCTGAAAAAAAGTAATATTTTAATTTTGATCAGGTATATAACTTTTAACCTGGGGTAATTGGTTTAATCGAAAGCCTATTTTTTTTGCTATTTCCTTTAATATAGTATGAATTTGTTTCACATTTTCAGGTCCCATTCTTAAAAGATGTTTTTGTGCAGCATTTAACTTTTCTAATTTTGGGTCTTTAAAAGCAAAAGAAATTACCTTTTTTCTAAGATATATATCTCCATATACAACTGGAGTACTCATTAATACTGAAAATGCTTCAAATAGGGAATCTTCAAATTTTTCTTCCGGGTATCCCAGTTCCTTATAAGCTTCATCTAACAGGGGATTTAATTGTTTTAAAAGCAAAGCGACTTTTTGTGTGTCAATAGATGTAAATACATTAAGATAAATCTTGTATCTCTTATAACAAATAGGATTTATTTTTGTTTTTCCATTTTCAAAGATAACTTTAAATTTCTTATCAGGCCTTAGAAATTCAAGATGAGGAGCAGGAGTTGTACCTCTTGAAATATTATCAACTATAGCTACAAATCTTCTTATCAGATCTTTGTTTTTTAACCATGTTATAAATTCGGGTTTAGAAGAACAATTCTTTAGAAGTTCACGTATTTTTTCATCACTATTGTTAAGTTTAATATCAAGAGGAGGCGTTATTTCTGTTTTTTCTTTTTTTTGAATTATCTCTTTTTTTATGTATGTTTGAGTTTTATCTTTTTTTGATAAAGGATGAAATTCATCTGATTTTTTATTATTATGGAAGAAGAAAAAAAATATAAAGGTTAGTATAAGAATTATTGCAAGAATAACACTTCCTGTGATAATTTTTTTGTAGGTTTCGATTTTTTACCTCCTTAAAAAATGCATCATAAATAACTATCTTTATAATGTCAATAATAGAAGTTATTTATAGTGTTCAAGATTTACTTTTGGATCTTTCTGCAGGAGAACAGATATTTAAAAGAGGATTTTGCAGAAGAACTGCATTTTTTTGTTTTAAGATCCAATATCCAGACACTTCCTGATTCTGATGAAGGTTTATCTACTGTCCATATTTGAATAGAGGATAATGGCTTATTTGAAAAATATTCAAAATCTATTGTTGAAATTGATAAAGCCTCTTCTAATGTTGGGATTCTCCAGCTAAATAATCCTGCATAACCTCTTGTAGTCCACCATTCTGCCTTATAATAATCCATTTGAGTTTCCCAGAGGTGCCACATCAATCCAGTAGAGTAATCAATAATTATCTTTTCATTTTTGATTTCTTTCCTTTCAAAATGGTTTTTTAGATTATATAAAAGTACCTCTATTTTTTTAATATCTTTTTGCGCAAACTCCATGTATCCGAAACGCAATTGTACTCTCTGATATTGACGTGTCTTTGAGCGTATCAAATTTAATTCCTCTTTTGTTTTTCCCCTGTTTAACTTTTCAATATTTGACTTTGCTTTAAATTTAAATTTTCCTGAAGGGTATTTGTTTAGATATCTTTTATAGGATTCAATAGTATTATAGGATTCTGCTTTTTTAAAATCTTCTTCATCTATAATTATAGATTGTTTTATTTTTTGACTCTTAATCTCATTCTTTTTCTCAAGAGATTTTATATTATTCTGTATGTTTTCTTTTCTCTTTAACATATTGTCAGGCGGAGTTATCTTTTCTGCAAGGATCATTTGAAGCCTTGCATTGTGAACGTCTCCATTTTTTATATAGTTTTCAGCTTTTTCGAAAAAAGTTTTTAGTTTTTTTATTTCAAGTTTTATAATATCAGCTCTTTTCATTTTCTGAGAAGGTTTTGATGGAATTTCTATGTTTTTGGACTCTTTTTGAGGGGATTTAGAATTGAATTCTATAAGATCATGTTTGTTATTTTTAATTAAAACAAAATAAGCTCCAACTGCAAATACTGCCAATATAATTATTAAAAGAGGAAGTCCAGATCTTCTTTTTTTCATAATAGGCTTATCAAAGAAGATTTTGGTAATAGGTCTGATTTCTGGAATATCTTCAACTGGAGTGATGTTATCCATTATTTCCTCTCCAGTTTGTTTCTCCTCTTTAATATCCTCATGCCCATTTTTTTTAATAGATTCCAGTTGTTCCTGAATTGAGTCAACTTCTATTGGTTCTATATGATCTCGACTTAGAATTTCCTCCATATTTACCTTTTTACCATCTACAAACATAACTGCTTCATTTGATTCTTTATTCTCGGATTTTTCTTCAGCTCCAAAGGAATTTGACTCAAAATCTTCTGCAATAACCTCTTTACTCAAAACTCCATTATCATCTCCTTGCAAATGCTGAGTATTCTCAAGAATCAAATCATCAGCTTTTTCTTGTTCAAGAGAAACTGAACCAGCTTCTTCTGGAAGTGCTAAAGATTCATCCAGAACCAGGATCTCTTCTTCTTTTAAATTTGATTTGTCCTCTTCAAATTCAGGAAATTGACTGTCAAGGAGTTTACCAATCTTTTCTCCTGTACTCTCATGTTTTTTCTCCTGTTTCTTTTCTAAATTTGATTTATCCTCTGACAATTCAGAAAATTGTTTGTCAAAGAGTTTATCAATCTGTTCTCCTGTGCTTTCAAAAATATTTTCAGATGATTTATCATTATTCTTTTTTTTTATTTTTTTGTTTGAAAATTTGTCCAGATTGTTATCAGAAGAATGAGTATCCTTTTTATCCTTTTCCATGGCGTTATTTTATATAATTCAGAAAAATATGTCAACAAATCAAATTTCATAT
>JAUWNT010000022.1 GCA_030612495.1 Candidatus Aminicenantota bacterium | reverse complement strand
TTAGATCTGAAGTTGTTTTTCATAAGTTGATTCAAGTAACCGTACAGATTCAACTCTTGTTGCTTTTCCACTTAATTTGTTAATATCAACTACTGCCATATCAAGGATCATATCTTTTTTAGCAACCTCAAATCTCTGATTAATTCCAGTTAAAAATTTAGTTATTATTGGTTCTTTCTTCATACCTATTACTGAATCAATGGAACCGGTCATACCAACATCAGTCTGATATGCAGTTCCATTAGTTAATATCCTTAAATCATTAGTCTGAACATGTGTGTGTGTTCCTAAAACAGCACTTACCCTTCCATCAAGAAAAAAACCCATAGCCTGTTTTTCTGCGGTTGCCTCAGCATGAAAATCCATTAAAATTACTTTAAAATCTGATTTTTTTAAAAAATCATCTATAATTGTAAAAGGATTATCAACAACAGGCTCCATAAAAACCCTTCCCTGTAAGTTAATAACAAGCACTCTTGTTCCATCTTTTGTTTTAAAATCAATATATCCTTTACCTGGTAGTGATTTTGGATAATTCATAGGTCTAAGAATATGATCATCATTTTTTATCAAATCAAGAGCCTCTTTTTTATCCCACACATGATTTCCTGTTGTTATTATATCAACTCCAGCATTATACATTTCAAAAGCAGTTTTTTTAACTATACCAATGCCACCTGCTGAGTTTTCTCCATTTACAATTATTATATCTGGCTTATATTTTCTTTTTACAGGAAGAAGGGTATTTGCAAGCATTCTTCTTCCGAACTTACCGATTACATCACCAATAAAAATTACTCTTATCTCTTTATCATTAGATAATCTACTTTGCATATTCAATTGCTCTCACTTCCCTTATAACAGTAACTTTTATTTGGCCTGGATATTCTAATTCCTTTTGAACTTTTCTTGCGATATCTTTTGACATAATGAATGTTTTATTATCATTTAATTCATTCGAATTAATAATAACCCTTACCTCTCTTCCTGCACGTAATGCAAATGCTTTTGTAACACCTTCAAATGACCTGCAAACTTCTTCAAGCTTTTCCAATCTCTTTATATATGTCTCAAATATTTCTCTTCTAGCGCCAGGACGTGCTGCTGATATACTGTCTGCTGCTTGGATAAGAACACCTTCAACTGATGTGAAATCAACATCTAAATGATGGGATGCAATAGCTTCCTGAACTATCTTTGACTCGCCATATTTCCTTGCTAAATCAACTGATATTTTTGTATGAGTGCCTTCAGTTTCTCTATCAATTGATTTCCCTAAATCATGTAACAAACCTGCTCTTTTTGCAATATTTACATTAGCTCCTATCTCTTTAGCCATAAATGCACTGATTAATGCTACTTCTTTTGAGTGTAAAAGAGCATTTTGACCATATGAGGTTCTGAATTGTAATTTTCCAATATAAAAATATAGTTCAGGATTTATATCTTGAATCCCAAGCTCAATAACTGTATTCTCCCCTATCTCTTTTAAATAATTATCAAAATTATTTTTAATCTTTTCAACAACTTCTTCAATTCTTGCAGGGTGAATTCTTCCATCTGCTATTAAAGTTTCAAGCGATTCTTTAGCTATTTCTCTTCTTATTGGATCAAATGATGATACAATTATTGCTTCAGGAGTATCATCAACAATAAAATCAACACCAGTAGCATTTTCTAAAGCTCTTATATTTCTGCCTTCCCTTCCAATAATTCTTCCCTTCATTTCATCATTCGGTAAATCAATAACTGTTACTGAAGAAGAAATGACATGTTCACTTGCAATTCTTTGTATAGCTGTTGAAATCACATCTTTTGCCATTAAATTACTCTTTTCCTTTAGATCACTTTCAATAATCTTTAGTTTTTGAACTGATTCAAGCTTTGCCTCACTTTCGCATTGTTTCATAATCATTTCTTTTGCTTCAGAAACAGTCATACCTGATATCTTTTCAAGTATTCGGTTTTGTTCAGTATAGACTTCATTTAATTTGTTTTTGAAAACATTCAATTCCTCTTCTTTATAATTTAAATCCTTTTCTCTTTTATTCAATTCCTTTTCCCTGTTTTCTAAGTTAACATATCTTCTATCAAGATTTTCTTCCTTAATAACCAATCTTTTTTCATTTTCGTTTAATCTTCGCGATCTACTAATGTTTTTCTGGTTGTAATCATTCTTCCAGTTTATAAACTCTTCTCTTATTTCAAGATCTAGTTTTTTCTTATAATTATCAAACTCTTCTTTTGTCTTCTCTTCAAATTCTTCTTTTGATATTTTTATCTGCTTATATTCTCCAGATAATATTCTCTTTTTAAAAATAAAAAAAACAAAAAGCGCTCCAAAAATTCCTAATAAAAATGTCAATATATATGTAAATATGTTCATTATTGCCTCCTTTAAATAATTAGGATGAAAATTTAATCAAACTTTTACTTTCTTCTTCAAGAGGAGTGACTATTTCATCAATTCTATTTAACATAACTTTTAAATTTTCATTTTCTTTTTTTAATGAAAAAAACTCTTCTGCTATGTTTATTGATGTTAACAAAGCCATCTTAAAGAAATCTAGATCAATGTTATCTCTCTTGATTTTATTCATTTTATCTTCAACATAACCAATAATCTCATAAAATTCTTCAGGTTTTATATCATTTGGTAATTTAAAACCAAATATTTTCCCAGCTATCTGAACTTCAACTACTTTACTCATATTATTCAACAGAATCAATTAAATCAATCAATGAACTAATTTTTTTCTTGATTTCAGATCTCTCAGAATTTATATGAGAAGATTCTTCTTTAGTTTTTTCAATTGTAAGTTTTAATCTTTTATTTTCATCTTTCAATAGTTTTATTGCTTTAACTAAATTGTTTATTTTTTCCTCTAATTTGCCAAACCCTTCTATTTCCATTTTAAACTCCTTATTCTCTTATCTTTGAATTAAATCTAACCTTTCTATTAATTTTTCGATAAATTTTACATGAGTGTCATTAATCTCATCATTGGTTAAAGTCCTTTTTTTGCTTCTATAATAAAAAGCCATAGAAAGACTAATTTTACTCCCAGGGATATTATCGCCTTTATATAAGTCAAATAACTCATATTTTTCCATAGTTTCAGGCTTTAGTTCTTTTATAACAGATTCCAATTCATAATATTCAATGTTCTTATCAATCAAAAAAGAAAAATCTCTTTTTGAGAATGGGAATTTATTCCACATTTTAAAACTATTCTTTTTTATGTATTTACTTATTTTTGATAATTGAACTTCAACAACAAATACAGGTTTATCAATTTTATAAAAATCGATAATTTCTTTTTTTAAAGATCCAATATATCCAATTTCGTGTTCATCTATTTTAACCAGATAGGAACATTCGCCTTTAAAATGTGGAAAATCTCTCTTTTCTAACTTAAATTCAATGTGAAATTTTTTAAATATAGTAGAAAATAATGATTTAAAAATATAAAAATCAAAATCTTTCTCAAATTTATCTTTCCAATTTAATGCTAAATATATACCCGAACTACTCAATGATAAGATATTCTCTTCTTTAATTTTTCCATTTTCAACATAAAATCTCTTTCCAAACTCAAACAAACTTACCCTTTTTATTGAATTATTAAAATTTAAAGCAGTATTCTTCAGCAATCCAGGTATTAAAGAATTCCTGAGGGTTGAAAAATCCCTTCCTATGGGATTTCTTATCTCCAAAAAATTTTCTCTATCAGAAAAGAATTTATTCTCTTCATAACTGTGGAATATGTAATTAACAACCTCATTAAATCCAATAGATATAAAGTGATTTCTTATTTTTTTTATCAATTGTCTCTCATTGTTAGTTATAAAATTTTCATTAAAAGAATAGGGTAATTTAGAATCCAACTTGTCATAACCATAAATTCTTATTATTTCTTCAACCAAATCCTGTTTGTTAACAATATCAACTCTATAAGAGGGAACTTCTACGATCCATTTGTCTACTTTGTCATTAAGTTTAAAACCAAGATCTTTTAATATTTGCTCTGATATACTATTTTTTATTTCAATTCCAGTATAAGCTGAAGGATAATCTTTATATAATTCAATAAATACCGGTTTAAACTCTTTTTCAAATACATCATTATAATAAGTTATATTTAATTCTTGTTTTTGAGTTTTTTTAATCATTTCTAACACAAAACTTACTGCCTTTTGTGTTACTAATACATCAGCACCCCTTTCAAATATATAAGAGGCATCTGTTTTGATCCCAAGTTTTCTTGCGCTCCTCCTTATTGTTATTGGATTAAAATAAGCACTCTCTATAAAAATGTTTTTTGTTTCAAATGTAACTCCTGAGGCTTTTCCTCCCATTATTCCTGCAATAGCAGCTGGATTTTTCTTATCACAAATAACAAGAAACTCATTATTTAAGCTGATTTTTTGCTCATCTAAAAGTTCCAGGCTTTCACCTTTTATAGCCCTTCTTATATTTATTTCATTTCCTGAAAGTTTATCTAAATCAAATATATGAATAGGTTGTCCAATTGTCATAAGCACTATATTGGAAATATCAACAATACTATTTATTGGTCTTAGTCCGAAACTTTTAATTAAATTTTTAACCTCTTTTGAAGATTCATTAACATTAATATCTCTAACTATACATCCTGTATATCTAGCACAATCATTTTTATCTTCAATATTTATAGAGAAATCTTCATTTTTTTTATCTAAATGAACTTCAGCAATTTTAAAAGGCGAAAACCTTATCTCTGATAGTTTCGAATGAATATCTCTTGCTATTCCATAATGAGAAAGCCAATCAGGTCTGTTTGGTGTAATCTCAACATCAAATATATCTTTTCCATCACAACAGATTAATTCAGAAACTTCTATACCAATCGAATTCAACAGATTCTTCATTTTTAGCTTATCAGTATCAACATCTATGAACTTTTTTAAATATTCTATATTTACTCTCATTGTATTACCCGAATTGACTTAAAAATCTTATATCATTGTCGTAAAACATCCTTATATCAGGTATGCCATACTTAAGCATAGCAATCCTTTCAACACCCATACCAAAAGCAAAACCCGAATATTCTTCAGGATTAATGTTGCAATTTAATAGGACCTTAGGATGAACCATACCGCTACCAAGTATTTCAAGCCATCCTGTTCCTTTACATATTTTGCAATCAGGGTCTTTTCCGAAACATAAAACACAGCTTATATCAACTTCTGCAGATGGTTCTGTAAAAGGAAAATATCCAGGCCTGAATCTTAAATCTATATTTCCTCCAAAAAAAGATTTTATAAATGATTCTAATGTGCCCTTTAAATGAGAAAAATTAATGTTTTTATCAACCAATAAGCCTTCAACTTGATTAAAAACTGGAGTGTGTGTGGCATCTGGTTCATCTTTTCTAAAAACTTTTCCAGGCGAAATGATCTTTATCGGGGGTTTATGCTCATTCATATACCTGATTTGAACTGGAGATGTGTGAGTTCTTAATATCGTATTTTCAAAATCTTTAATAAAAAAGGTATCATGTTCATCTCTTGCTGGGTGATGCTCAGCAATATTAAGAGCTGTAAAATTATTGTACTCTGATTCCACTTCAAATCCATATGCTATTTCATATCCCAGATTAAGGAAAATATCTTCGATTTCTGTTCCAATGTCAGACAAAATATGCGAAAAGCCAACAGAAAAATCAAAATCAGGTAAAGAATAATCAACCTTCTTATATACTTTAGAATTAATAGACTTCTCCACTTCCTTAAATTTATTTTCAATATTCAATTTAAGCTCATTAATTATCTTTCCTGCAATTGGCTTATATTCTTTTGATAGTTTCTTTAAATTATGCATAAATTCAGTCACAATCCCATTTTTTCTACTTGTATACTTATCCCTTAACTTTTTAAGATTTTCTTTTGATAGAACCTGATCTATTTCCTTCAGAAAATCCTTTCTAACCTTTTCAATCTCTTTTTTTAATTCATCAATCATATGTACGTTTTTGCTTTTTCAACAATTTTTTTAAAAGAATCAGATTCTGTTATAGCCATATTAGAAAGCATTTTTCTATTTAAAATAATATCAGCTTTTTTTAATCCATGTACAAATTTTGAATAATTTATATCATACTTCCTTACACCTGCACCTATTCTTATGTTCCATAATTTTCTAAAATCTCTTTTCTTATTTCTTCTGTCTCTATATGAATAAGTTAGAGCTTTTTCAACAGACTCTTTCGCACTTCTATAATTTTTCCTTTTTGCTCCAAAGAATCCCTTTGCTAATTTTAATATTTTTTTCCTTCTCAATAATTTTTTGTTTCCTCTTGTTACTCTTGGCATCTTTTCCTCCAGTTATGAATTCGGTAATAAATCTTTTACCCTTTTAAATTCCTCTTTTACAACAAGCGTTGTTTTCCTTAAATTTCTCTTTCTTTTCTTACTTTTTTTGGTAAGAATATGAGAAGCAAAAGCTTTACTTCTCTTTATTTTACCTTTAGCAGTAAAACTGAACCTCTTCTTTGCACCTCTATGAGTCTTTAGTTTTGGCATCTTTTCCTCCTTTCTTTTGCCCTATAAGAATATAATTACTCCATCTTTCTCTCTTTGGGTTTGTCTCAATTTCAGATATATCTTTTAATATATCTATGATCTTTGCAGTCATAATACCCAGCATCTCTGGCTTCCTCTTCTGTCTACCTCTTAGCCATATTGTAATTTTAACTTTATTACCCTCTTTAAGAAACTCTTTTATTTTTTTTACTTTAACTTCAATATCATGTACTCCAATTGCCGGAGTAAATTTTATTTCCTTAATCTGAATTTTTCTCTGTAGTTTCTGTGCTTCATGAGCTTTTTTTCGTAAAGAATAAAGATATTTGCCATAATCAAGTATTCTGCATACAGGAGGATTTGTTTTTGGAGAGATTTCAACTAAATCAAGTTCCTTTCTTTCAGCTATTTCAAGAGCCTCTTTCAATGGAATAATTCCCACTTGCTTCTTGTCCTCATCAATCAATCTAACCTGGGTTGCTCTAATTTCATTGTTTATTTTATGTGGTCTTTTCTTAATTGGTATTCTTCTACTATACTTCATAATTTGAACCCTTTTTCATAATTATTTTTTTAACTCCTTTTATAAAATGATCAAGATCTACACTCCCCTGATCACCTTTTTTATGAATTCTTAAAGATATATTGTTATTTTTATGTTCTTCATCTCCAACAACAATTATATAAGGTACTTTTTGTATTTCTGAGTCCCTTATTTTCCTTCCAATACCTTCGCTTCTTTGATCCAATTCAACCCTTATATTATTTTCTTTAATCTTATTGTAAACAACTTTTGCGTATTCAATATTTTTATCTGTAATTGGAACAACTATAGCTTGTACTGGAGATAACCACAATGGGAAAAAACCAGCATAATGTTCAATAAGAACTCCAAAAAATCTTTCTAAAGAACCCAACAAAGCCCTGTGTATCATTATTGGCTGCTTGATCTTTCCTGAATTATCAGAATATTTCAAATTAAACCTTTTTGGAAGATTAAAATCAATTTGAATAGTAGTACACTGCCATGAACGGTTTAAAACATCTTTAACCTTAATATCAATTTTAGGCCCGTAAAAAACACCTTCACCTAAGTCAATTTTATACTCAACATTACTCTTATCTAATGAGTTTTTAAGTGCAGCAGTTGCCAATTCCCAATCTTTTAATTCTCCCACATATTTATCAGGTCTTGTTGATAGAAAAACATCTAAATCTTTAAAACCAAAAGTCCCTAACATTTTAAGACTAAAGCCAATTAAATCTGTAACTTCATCTTCAAGTTGTTCCTTAGTACAAAAAACATGTGCATCATCCTGTGTAAAGCCTCTTACTCTCATTAAACCATGAAGCACACCTTTCCTCTCATATCTGTAAACAGTACCAAGCTCAGCCCATTTAATAGGCATATCTCTATAACTTCGATTTTTTGATTTAAAAACTTCAATATGAAATGGACAATTCATTGGTCTTAATTGGTATTGAGTATTATCAAACTCAATTGGAGTAAACATATTCTCTTTGTAAAAATCAAGATGGCCACTCTTTTGCCATAAATCTATCTTTGCGATATGAGGTGTATATAGCAATTCATAACCATTTTTTAAATGTTCTTCTGTCCAAAATTGCTCAATTTCATGCCTGATTATACTTCCCTTTGGATGCCACAAAACAAGACCGGCACCAATATCATTGTGTATTGAAAAAAGATCAAGAGTTTTACCTAATTTTCTATGGTCTCTCTCCTTCGCCTCTTTTAAAAATTTTAAATATTCATTTAATTCTTCAAGAGTAGGATATACAACTCCATATATACGCTGCATGGACTGATTATTCTCATCACCCTTCCATAAAGAAGCTGCAACAGATAATAGTTTGAAATGTTTTAAATATGAAGTGGATGGTAAATGAGGACCTCTGCAAAAATCAACAAAATCTCCCTGTTTATATAATGAAACTTCATTATTTTCTACTTTTTCATTAATTAATTCTACTTTTAAAAATTGACCCTTTGAACTAAAATAATCAATTGCTTTTAGTTTTGTCCATAACAATCTTTCAATTTTTAAATTTTGCTTGACAATATGCTTCATTTTTTTTGATATTAATTCAATATCTTCTGGAGAAAAGGGTTTTTGTGTAATAAAATCATAGTAAAATCCATTTTCATATGCAGGTCCTATTCCATATTGAGAATCAGGAAATAACTCAGTTACTGCCTGAGCTAATAGATGTGCGCATGAATGTCTATATACTTCAAGATCTCCTAACTCATCATCCTTTTTATCTAAAATTATATCACTTTTTTTTTTATTCATTAAATAAGTTAGAAATAGGCACGGGCGGGCTCGAACCGCCGACCTCTACCGTGTCAAGGTAGCACTCTAACCAAAACTGAGCTACGCGCCTATAAAAAATTTTTCCCACAAATTATCTAACAAGTTCCTTTAATTTTTTACCAGCGACAAATTTTACTACCCTTTTCTTTGGTATTATGATCTCTTCGCCTGTTCTTGGGTTTCTGCCCTTTTTTTTCTTTTTTTCTATCGTTTTAAATGCACCAAAACCAACAATAGTGAGTTTACCATTTTTTTTAGTTAATTCTTCAGAAACAACATTTACAAAAGCATCTATAACTTTTAAAGCATTACTTTTAATAACACCTGTCTCTTTTACCATTTGAATTACTAATTCATTCTTGTTCATATTATATCTCCTCCTTTTTGAAATCTTTAATTTACATTAAATTACTTATAAAGTCAATAGTATAAAGAAAAATTAAATATAAACAAATCAAAAATCTCAATAAATTCTAAAATTTTAAAAAATTTCACTAAAACTTATTGAAATATAAAAATATTTCGTTTAATATTAATATGTTTTTTTCATACGAATTATTAGAGAGGTATAATATGCAGTTTCAAAGAGAAAATTATGGAAAAAGAAGAAAAAGAATATGGACAATTATTATATCTATTATTTTTGTTGCTATATTAGGATACTGGTTTATTAATAAATCCAACTCAAAAAAAAACGACTCTAAACCTTTATATGAAAAGAAACTAAATTTGAAAGTTAATACAAGCAAACCAATAAAAAAAAGATTGGATCTACCAGATATGATAAAAGAAGCCCAAAAATCAATTGTCCTAATTTCTACTTTTGATAAAAAGGGTAATGCTCTCGGGCAAGGTACAGGATTTATAATTAATTCAAAGGGGTACGTTGTTAGCAACCTTCATGTATTTAGAGGTGCGGAAGAGGCTCAAATAAAATTAAATCATAAAATTTACAAAGTTGACCAGTTTCTTGATAAAGACAATAAGAATGACCTTGCACTTCTTAAGATTAGAAATAAAAAAACAGATTGGAAACCTCTTAAAATAAGCAATAAATTACCAAGTGTTGGAGAAAAAGTTATAGTGATCGGTAATCCTTTGGGACTTGAATCCACTGTATCTGATGGTATAGTATCAGCTAAAAGAGAAATTAAACCTTTTGGAAAGGTAATTCAGATAACATCACCAATATCACCAGGTTCAAGCGGAAGTCCAGTTTTAAATATGAGGGGGGAAGTTATAGGTGTGGCAACTTTTCAGATGATAAAAGGTCAAAATTTAAACTTTGCAATTCCAATTTCAAAAGTTAAAAAATTAATCTCAGATAAAAGCAAAAAATTAGCAAGATTAGATTCTATTGATGATGAAGAGTTAAAAACTTTTGATACTAACTTTAACAAAGGATTAGCTTTATTTGAAACTAAAGATTACGATAATGCTATTAAATATTTTAAAGAAGCCATTAAAGATACCCCCAAAAACGCAAAAGCTTATTTCTATTTAGGAGTTTGTCTAAAAAAAAATCATTCGATTGACTCTATAGAACAACTAAAACAAGCTATATACTTAGATCCGGAATATGTCGAGGCCCATTATGAACTTGGAGACACGTACATAACTTTAAATATGCAAAATGAAAGTATTGATTCATTTAAAAAAGCATTAAGTATTGATCCAGACCATGAGAATTCCTTAATCAAGCTCGGAGCAACTTATATCTATTTGAAAAGATACAAAAGTGCTATTAAGATATTAGAGCATGCAGCAGATTATTTAAATAATGCAAAAGCTTACTATCTTCTTGGCATCAGTTATGCAAGCCTTTCAAAGAACAGGAAAGCAATATTTGCTTTTAAAAATGCTATTGAATTGGACCCAGACTATGTAGATCCATATCTCGGACTTGCAACTTCTTATATAGTAGTTCAAAATTGGACTCGCGGGATTAGTTTACTGAACAAGGCAATCCTTATAGAACCTGAAAATCCAAATATCCATTTTCTTTTAGGCATTCTTCATTTAGGAAATGAAGATATTCAGTCAGCTGAACTAGAACTTAAAATATTACAAAAAATAAAAAACACTTCCAAACTAAGAAATAAATTAAATTCTGCAGTTAATAGATATAAATATAAGAAAAGATATCAGTATTAAAAATTACACTTTCTTAATTTTTATATAAAGAACTCTTTTTTATTCACCTTAATTCTCTTTTTATATCAGTCATTATTGATTTTGATATTGATTTCAAGGTGTCAATAACCCCATCCCCTTTAACAGCAATTGCTTCCATAACACTTTCATCTTTCCGCCTTAATAAAGATATTAATTCATTTGCAGGAGTAATATTAGGTAAATCTCTTTTATTTAACTGGAGTATATAAGGTAAAGTACTGAAATCAATATTATATTCCCTTAGATTCTCTAACATATCATCTAAACTTTCAATATTTGCCTCGAATCTTTCTCTTTGTGAATCAGCAACGAAAACTAAGCCATCTACTCCTTTTAAAATCAACTTCCTAGAGCTACTATAATAGCTCTGTCCAGGAACAGTATATAAATGGAATTTCACCTTGTAACCTTTAATCCTACCAAGATCAAGAGGGAAAAAATCAAAAAATAAAGTTCTTTCACTTTCAGTTGCTAAGCTTACAAGCTTACCCTTATTTTCATTTTTTACTTTTCTATAAAGGTATTTTATATTCGTGGTTTTCCCACTTAAACCAGGTCCATAATAGACGATTTTAAAATTTATTTCTTTTATTGAGTAATTTATAAAAGACAATAATCAATCTCCAAAGATTTCATCTATATCTTTATCTGTAACACCCTCAAAAGGGAATTCTTCATCTTTAAAAACATTTGATTTAAGTTTCTCATTAATTGTAAGAAAAATATCTTTAAGTTCCTTAATAGCTCCTTTTAACCTGAATCTAATTAGGCCAAGATTCGATTCTTTACTAAACACAGTAACTAACATTGTCCTTTCATTAATTGATGAAACATACAAATTTTTTGTTAAAGATTCAGTTAGAAGACTTGTGAACTCATTCACATCGATCATTTTCCCAATACTGTTTACAGCAGCTATACTTCCTGCAATTAAAGATGAGATTGAGTTTAAATAAGTATCATTCATTTCTCCAGTAGATGCAATACAATGCCCTTCGGAGTCAGTTATAAAAACAATTTCAGACATTGTATATGCTTTTAATGAAGCCAAAATCTTTTTTATTAAATCATATTCTTCTTTATATATTATAAAATTTTCTTGCATCTAATTATTTATACCTTTTTTTTCATTGTAAATCAACCTATTCCAGTTTTTATCAACTTCATTTTGAATTTCATCAACTATCCATTTATTCTCAATATTTAAAAGGTGCTCAAATCTGTCCTGTTTCTTTAGCCATTCTGTTACAGGTAATTTATTCTCAGGTTTATAATTAAGCTTTATATTATTATCACCATCAATCTCATAGAGAGGCCATATACATGTATCAGCAGCAATTCTTGTTAATTCAATGGATTTATCAGAAGGTATTCCCCATGTTTTAGGACATGGATTTAAAACATTCAAATATGCTGGGCCTTCAATATTAAACGCCTTTCCAGCTTTTGTATATAAATCTTCCCAATTCCAGGGAGCTGCTTGTGCCACATAAGGAAGTTTATGAGCAGCAATAATTCTTGTTATATCTTTCCTATATTGTAGTTTCCCAGGTAATATTTTACCTGTTGGAGTTGTTGATGTTGATGTACCAATTGGGGATGCTGATGAACACTGCCCACCGGAATTGGCATATGACTGGTTATCATAGCATAGATAAACAAAATCATGTCCCCTTTCAATTGCACCTGAAAGAGACGAAAATCCTATATCATTCGTTCCACCATCACCTACAATTGCCAAAAACTTTATCTCCGTATCAGTTTGTAACTTACCTTTTTTTTTTAAAACCTTATACATTGTTTCAATCCCTGAAATAGTAGAAGCAGCATTTCCCGAAGAACTATGAATCCAATTTAATTTCCATGAAGTTAAAGGAAACCTTGTTGAGGAAATTTGAAGACAACCAGTTGCATTCACAATGACTATAGGGTGCGTTGTGGCTCTTAAAACAAGTTTTAAAATTATTGGTATTCCGCACCCAGGACATAATCCATGCCCTGAAACAAATAGATCTTCTTTTTTTGTAAGTTCCTCAAGCACAACCATTTTATTCTCTTAAATTTATATATTTAATTTCAGGAATACCTTTCCCATTATCAAAAGCCATTTTCATATCATCAAAAATATTTTCTATATGCTTTAATGTTATATCTCTTCCACCCAAGCCATATATGTAAGGATAAACCAAAGGTCTTTTATCTAAATTATAAAGTGCAGCCATTGTTTCAATAAATAGAGGACCCCCATAGGTTCCAGGTGTTAATACCCTATCAAGTACAGCAATTGATTTCAAATTTGATAATGATTCTCTCAACTCTTTATAGGGGAAAGGCCTGAATACTCTTAATTTTAAGAGCCCTACTTTTTCACCTCTCTTTCGCATTTCATCGACCGCTTTTTTAGCAGTCCCAGCAGATGAACTCATTAGAATTACAGCATATTCCGCGTCCTCTAATTCATATGTTTCAAAATAACCATAATATCTATTAAATCTATCACCAAATTCTTTTCCCACATTTTTTATGACTTTTCTTGAGTTTTCTATTCCATTATTTTGATTCATCTTATGTTCAAAAAAATAATCTGATGCACAAAGAGAACCTACTGTTTTTGGGTTTTCAATATCAAGAACAGAATAAGTTGGATTGGATTTGTTTTCAAACTCCAGGATTTCCTCATTTTTTTGAATATGTATATTTTCACATAAATTAGAAGTAACTACACTATCAATCCCAACCATTACAGGAGTTCTAACATCTTTATTTTCAGCAATCTTAAAAGCCTGTATTATATTGTCATATGCTTCTTGTGAATTCTCGGAGAATATTTGTATCCACCCGCTATCTCTTTGAGCCATTGAATCAGAATGATCAGCATTAAAATTGATTGGTGCAGCTAATGTTCTATTTGTAACTCCTATAACTATTGGAAGCCTTAACGAAGAAGCAATGAAAAGTGCCTCATGCATAAGTGCCAATCCTTGAGAAGCAGTAGCAGTAAAAACTCTACCCCCTGAAGAAGCCACACCAATACAAGTACTCATTGCACTATAATCGGATTCAACATTTAGAAATTCTGAGTCCATTTCACCGTTTGCAATAAAAAGAGCAATAGCTTCAAGAATCAATATAGATGGGGACTGTGGATATGAAACTACAACATCCGGTTCAATTTGTTTAATAGCTTCTGCTATTGCTGAATTTCCATCTAAAGCTTCCATTATTAATTTAAACTTTTACCTGCATTCATAATGCAGATTTATCTTCCTTAATATAAAGAGGTTTTTGCGCCTCTGTCACAGGACATTCTGTGATACATATTCCACAACCTTTACAAAAATCATAGTTAATTCCTGTTACCATACTATTTTCTATAATAATAGCATTATCAGGACAAAAAACCCAACACAAAAAACAATTTCTACATAATTCAGGATTAAATTCAGGTTTTTTACATATTTCTAAATTATTTAACCCCTTTTTTATGGAATTTCCTGAATCTGAATTTATCCCTCCTATTTCTAAATCTTGCCATTTTTTTAACATAATGACTCTTTTACCTCATTTATAATATTTACTGTAAATAATAACAACCTAAATTATCCTTTCATTCCATAGTTTCTATTTTTTTTTCATATTACAATCAAACTTCAACTCTTCCTTCTATTGATCTTGCTATAGTAACAGAGTCAACATAATCAATATCAGCACCTATTGGAAGCCCTAATGCTATTCTTGTGATTTTTATTTTATATTTTCTTAATATTTCTGTCAAATAATGTGCAGTTGCATTTCCCTCTGTAGTTGGGCTGGTGGCCAAAATAACTTCTTTTATATTTCCTTTCTGCACCCTATTAATTAATCCGGAAATTTTTAATTCATCAGGCCCGATTCCTCTTATGGGAGATAAATTCCCATGAAGCACATGATATAAACCATTATATAGATTAGTCATTTCAATTGAATAAACATTAAATGGTTCTTCGATAATACAAATTTTTGTCGAATCTCTTTTTGGATCTGAGCAAATCTCACATGGATCCTGGGATGCTATATTATTACATTTTGAACAAAAAAAGGTTTTCTCTCTTGCATCAATTATTGCATTAGCAAGTTCTATGGTGTTTTCTTTTTTTGTTTTTAAAAGATAAAAACTTATACGCTGTGCAGACTTTCTCCCAATACCAGGAATTTTCCTTAATTGCTCAATTAATCTTGCTATAGGAGGTGTAAAATTATACATTCAGCAAGCCATTATATATTAGATGCCAGGGAAAGGGAATCCTCCAGGCATGCCTCCTCCTGGCAGATTATTTTTGATCTTTTCATCTACCTTTGTATGGGCATCATTCACAGCAGCAATTATTAGATCTTGTAACATTTCAATATCTTGAGGATCTACAACCTCTTTTAAAATTGTTAAAGACAAAATATTTTTATGACCATTCATCAATACTTTAACCATTCCCCCACCAGCATTACCTTCCACTTCAATTGAATTCATCTGGTCTTCCATTTGTTTTGCCATATTTTGTGCCATGTTCATCATCTGATTCATATTTGGTATTTTAGCCATTTTCCCTCCTTATGTATTATCTATTGAAATAATTTCTCCTTCCATTTCATCTAATAAACTCTTTATATTGCCATCATTTCTTATTTCTACAATTTTTTTACTATCATTTTTCTTTTTTTCTTTTTTATCAATTATAACATTAATTTCAACATCTTTCTTAACTAAACCAGATAAAATCTTCTTTAAGTACTCAATATTAGCTTTTACAACATTATAAAGGTGATCTAACTCAGGCTTTAATTTTATATTTAAAACATTTTCCTTAAAAAAGATTGTAGAAGAAACAATAGCTGAAGATAACCTTGGGTTTTCTTCTTCTATTTTTTTTATTATAATAGATTTCAATTTTTCATCTGAAATAACAGGTTCGACCTTATTATTTAATGATTCGCTCTTTTTTATTTCAACTTCTCTATTTTCATCTTTATTTGTCAAATGCGTTGTTTTATATTCAACCTCAACATGGTTATCTTTTGACTTATAAGATGAATTGCCTGCATCTATTTTTTCAATAACCTCTTCAATTGAGACTAAACTTGGGAAATATGAAAGCTTTAAAAGTAAGTATTCAAGCATGATTCTCGGATTTTCAGTGTGTCTCATTGAAATTTCAAGATCTTTGGCTGCATTAAAATATCGCAACAATTCAACTTCTTTTATATCTTTTAATATATCTTTTAACTCAGGTAGATTTTCCGGATTTAAATTATGTAATTTATCAGATTCTCCAACAGATTTAAAAATAATAATATTTCTTAAAAACTTTAAATATTCAATATAAAAAAACCTTAAATCCAAGCCTCTCTCAGTCAAAGTATTAACCTGCTCTATTATATTCTTTCTATCTCTTGTAAGTATGTTTTTTGTTAAATTTATAAAGACCTCTTCTTCAATAATATTCAAAATATCAATAACATCCTTATCTTTAACTTCTCCACCTGATAAAGCGATCGTTTGATCCAATACCTTCTTTGCATCTCTTAAACTTCCCTCTGATGATTTAGCAACCAAATAGAGTGAATAATCAGATATTTTTATATCTTCTTTTAAACATATCTCTTTTAAAACAGTTACTATTGCTTCATAAGGTATTCTTTTAAACTCAAAATGTTGACATCTTGAAACAATCGTCGCAGGGATTTTATGAAAATCAGTGGTTGCCATTATAAAATAAGTGTGTTCAGGAGGTTCTTCAATTGTTTTTAATAAGGCATTCCATGCAGAATTTGACAGCATATGAACTTCATCTATCACAATTACTCTATATCTATTTTTTAGAGGTTTATACTTAACGGTTTCGCGAAGAGTTCTTATTTCTTCCACTCCATTATTGGAAGCACCGTCAATTTCAATGTAATCCGAAGATCTATCTTCAGTTATTTCTTTGCATGTCTCACATTCATTACAAGGTTCGATTCCAGGGCCATTTTCACAATTTATAGCTTTTGCGAGTATTCTAGCTGCAGAGGTTTTCCCAATTCCTTTCATTCCAGAAAAGATCAAAGAAGGATATAGTTTGTTCATTGAAATTGCATTTTGAAGCGTTTTAGTCACATGCGGTTGTCCTATCAAGTCTGCAAATTTCTGAGGCCTATATTTTCTTGCTAATGCCAGGTACATATTAATTCCTCAACTTCTTCTTCATATTCTCAATCTTTAATATCATATGTCTATTTTAAAAGGCTCAGGAAATCCCCAGCACACACAGGTTCCTGCTTATTGCTGCTACCTTTCGGTCCTGACAAGGTTCACAGGCCTGCATTGCCAGGTTCCTGAGCCATAAACTATATCCATTTCTCATTTTTCTTATATTAACTAATTCGGAGAGGGTGGGATTCGAACCCACGGTACCGAAATAGCACACACGCTTTCCAAGCGTGCTCCTTAAACCACTCGGACACCTCTCCATAAGGAAAAATCTATTTTATAATTAATTTGCTATAAATGCAAGTGCATGTGCATGTTAATGTGAAATAAGCTTTCAGCCATCAGCATTCAGCAAAAATAGTGAAGAGTGATGAGTTGATTTTTATAAAAGTGTAGTATATTATAATCACATATGTCGATATAAAAGGGGAAAAATGGATAAAATTTGGAAATTATTATTGCTTGTAATTGTTTTTCTGGGTATGCATGCATGTAAAGGAAATTTAAGTGAAGGAGTTGTTGTTGAGGATGATTTATCAAATTTAACAAAGCCCATAGTAAGTAGAATAAACCCTGAAGGGATTATTTATAATGATATCGGTTTTACTCTTAATGTTTTTAGTGATTATTATGAAAATGATAATTATGTCCTATATATAAATAACAAAAAATTTGAAAAAGCATCTCCAAACTATTGGCACTATGTTCTGTCATGGAAAATATCAAAAGAATTTTTAAAAGAGATTGTAGATTCCGCAGGGGAAGGTAATTTTAAAGTAAATGTTAGAATTAGTAGTATTGTTAAAACAGATATTTCCAGCGCCTTTAATCAATATAAAGCCTATGTTTCGGATGTTAAGAAACTTGAGATAAAAAGAGACAATACCAATTTTTCATCTCCAGTCAAGCTTTTTCCTGAATGGAGCAATTCAAGTTACCTTTTATTACAAATTGATAATAAAGAAAATTTCTATTTAGCATGGATTGAGTTAATTGGTGATACTAATCAAGCGATGTTTTGCTTCTCACAAGATGGTGGACAAACTTGGTCTCAGGTACTAAATATTTCACGCTCATCCAATAATGTTTCTCAATTGGGTATGGATATTGATGAATCAGGACACTTTTATATGGTATGGACAGAAGACAAAGAAGGAGTCAATGAAGTCTACTTCAGCAGATCTCTGGATTCCGGTGCCACATGGTATAATCCCCTAAAAATCAGTGAAGAAAATGAGGATTCAATAAACCCTTTGATTGAAGTAGATTCAAATGGGAAGATATTTGTTGCCTGGTGTTGTCTATTACAAGATCATAATTTTCGTTATGACAAAATATGGCTCTCTGCCTCATCAGATCTTGGTGACAATTGGGATAAGAGAATATTTCAAGCAGATGATTATATCAGTGGTTATCCAGCTATTAGATCAGGAAAAGATGGAACTATTTATTTGATATGTGGATGTAAAGGTGAGGATTATGTTGATTGCCATTTCTCCCTTGACTCAGGGTGAAATTGGAATGTTAACCGGGCAAATCTCAAGGGATATTTTTGGTTAAGTAGGTATTCTTCTATAAAAATTGGTCAGAATAATAAGCTCTTTTTAACATGGTACACTGCGGATACTATGGGACACAACAATAATCATTGGACAAATTTTGCAATAGGAACGGATAAAGGAACCAGTTGGAGTGATATACAGTGGCTGGATGATATTTGTAATACTTCCGGTGGTCAGACAAGCATGTGTGTGAATGATAATTACATTACCATGCTCCTGCCTTCTGGCAGTTCGCTTTTCCTCCTGCGATCTACTGATGAGGGGCAAACATGGTCATATCCTGAGTTTATTCCAGGAACTGAAAATGATTATAGCAGCTTTTTCCCTAATATGGTTATAGATCAATCAGGAAAGATTTACATAGTATTTATAAAAACCTCGGATAGCTATACAGGCACCATTCAATTTATTCATACGCAATAAAATTAAAACTTAACACTCTTTACTGGACTAATGGTTGATTAGTTGAATAGTTGATTGGTTTACTGGTTTATTAGTTCTTTTTTTTTCTTCACTTTTTCCTTTTTCCTTCTGTATTCGGGCGATTACACAGAATCGCCCCTACACTTCACTCATCTACACATCCACTCATCTACCCATATACTCTTCTTTCAATCTCTTAATCGTAAACCTTCCCCATATGTATGCAACTGCAGCTCCTATCACATTACCCAGTACAATACCACACCATACCCCAATAATTCCAAGTCCTATGTATATCCCGAAGAAATAACTGAGAGATACCTGCATAATAATTGTTCTAAATATGGTAGCAACTAAGGACTTTTCACCATGGCCAATACCACGAAACATTGCTGAAGTCAACATTCCGAATGGCACACTTGGTAGAAACCATACAAGCCATAGAAATGCTTTTATCAAATCTACAGATATATGAGCTGCACTCTTTGAATAAGTGAATAAATAAGAGATCTGTGGAGCCAGTATAATGACCAGAGCTACGATTCCGAGTTCTATAATAAATCCGAACTTTATACCAAAGAGATATCCAACCTTTAGCTTATCAATATTTCTAGCACCATAAGCAGCTCCTGTAACTGCAGTAACACCCATAGCAATTCCTATT
>JAUWNT010000264.1 GCA_030612495.1 Candidatus Aminicenantota bacterium | reverse complement strand
GTAGGAAATATGGCTGGCTCATTTTTAAATGCACAACCTACTTTACCTATGGATTGGATAATAATCGGGGTTAGCCTCTGTGTTCTTATTGGAATAACTTTTGGTACATACCCTGCTTATAAAGCAGCAAAAATGGACCCTGTTGAAGCATTAAGGTACGAATAGTTTATTATAACATATTCTTGACATTAATTGATAACTCTGCTATCTATTTGAAATGATAAAGCAGAAATTAGAATATATCCTGTTTTCTAATAAATTCTACAACTTTTTTTTAAAACCCTTTGACAAAATAAAATACCAAATAGTAAATGAGGATAAATTAAAGGAGGAGAGAATTGAGAATTCAGTACCCTTTAATAAAATCCCCAATGTATCAGACATTTATAATAAGGAATGGAATAATATACTTTTGGAATTAAGTCCGATTTTTTCTATGAATAACGAATCCTTTCACAGGAAAATATGGGAATTTACTCATACCATTTATATATTAAAAAAATCCGGTTATTTATACCCAAAAAACAAAGGCCTTGCAATCGGTGCTGGACGGGAACAGATATTATATTATTTAGCTTATAAAATAGAAAAGATCACTGGTATAGATTTATTTGAAGGAAATTATATTGGTGGAGAAGATGAACCTGACATTCCAAAAAATCCACAAAAATATGCACCCTTTATATACCCTGATGCAAATCTTGATATAATTAAAATGGATGCTCTAAATCTTAAATTTGAAGACAATTCCTTTGATTTTATTTTTTCAGCATCCTCCATAGAACATTTTGGATCAAAAAAGGATATATTAAAATCCATAAAAGAAATGTACAGGGTATTAAAGCCTGGTGGAATAGCTGTAATCACTACTGAGATTAAATTAAATAGGCTTGCATGCAATATTCCAAATACAATAATTTTTGAATTAAATGAATTATTGACTCTTTTTAAACAGTGTGACTTTTTGCTGTATGAGAATGAAATTGATATTAGGATAGAAGACTATTATCTAAATAATTGGGTCAAACTACCACAGGAGGTTTTTAAATCCCCTCATGTAATACTACGATTTCTGAGATCGATTTTCACTTCAATAGCTATTGTATTTAAAAAACCAGGAAACTCTGTAAAAAAAGGCAACTGTAAAAAAAACACTATCTTTCAACTCTTTGAATATAAAGGTTCTATAAAGGTTAGACCAGAAAAAAAAAAATTCCTATCGCATGAGACCATGGTTATACAAGTTCAATTAAAGAATAACAGTAATTTTGACTGGTTCTCAAATGGAATGAGTCACAGGATTGCAATTGGAATAAAACTCCTCAACTTAGAAGATAAAATAATAGACGACGCTTATGACGAGATTGTGATTCCGCACGACATAAAAATTGGAGAAAGCATTGATTTTAAGGCTGAAGTTCCCATCAAAATTGGTCCAGGACATTATAAACTCTTTTTTGATTTAAAAAGAGAACTTATCACCTGGTTTTCTGAAAAAGGCAATAAACCCTGGCTTGAAACTATTGAAGTAAAAAAATAAATTCCCTTTCTTGACACATAAATGGATTTGTGTTAATTATTTCTATTATAAAATGTTTATAACTCATCTAATTATAAGGTAATAAATAAAGGAGATAAAAAATGAGTATCAAAAAATCAACAATTGATGGAAACACAGCAGCAACTCATGTGGCATATGCATTCAGCGAAGTTGCCGCCATATATCCTATTACACCATCTTCATCAATGGGAGAATTGGCTGATGAATGGTCAGCTCATGGAAGAAAAAATATTTT
>JAUWNT010000222.1 GCA_030612495.1 Candidatus Aminicenantota bacterium | reverse complement strand
ATATATTTTCGTATATTTACTCTTATTGCCTCACATACTGGAAAAAGTTCTGAAATAAAAAACAAAGATCTGAAAAAAGTTATTCATGAATTGAGTAAGGTGTTGAGCTTTAATTGTTTCAGACTGGATGGGGTATCTTTTCTAAGTGTACAGGAAGGCGCAAGAGGGAGTGCTGTTAATCTTTCAACTTCAACTAAATCTCGTCTTACATTGGATTTAAAAGGTATTACAATAAATGGCAATGAAAAGGGGAAAAGAGTTATTGAAATAGGAAGATTATCGTTGTTTGATGTTAGGACAAATTTGATTAGAACAAGCACATCTATTAATGAAAATGGTTATTTGGTTGCAGGTGTTTCAAAAATCGGAGAAAACGGAGATTCTTTGATACTTGTAATCAATGCTGAAATAAAATAGAGTAAAAGGACAAAATTATTCAGAGATGAAGGAAATGGTCATATCCGTAATCTTTTAATTTGATTGTTTTATTATTGTGCTTAACAATTAATTCATCTTGATTATTGTTTACTTGCCCGATTATATAATATGGAATATTTTCTTTTTTTAAATTCAGTTCCTTTTTTGGAGATATTGTAAATAAAAGTATATAATCTTCCCCTCCGCTTAGAACAAGTTCATACTCATTAAAATTATATTTTAAACAAAAGGAGCGCAGCTTTTTTGAAACCGGAATCTTTTCGTAAAATATCTTTGCTCCCTTTTTTGATGAGTTTAAAATCCTTTTCAGGTCCAATAGCAAGCCATCAGATACATCAATCATTGAATTTACATATTTTGATAAAATTCTACCTCTTTTTATTTCAGGGATAACTTTTTTGTGTTTATTTATAAAATATTTAGAATCAATTTTATTTTTCAAACATTTTAATCCGAGAGCTGATTCTCCTGTTCCTCTGGTAATTCCTATAAGATCACCATTTTTAGCATTTTCTCTATAAATTGGACGCTCTGTTCTTCCAACCATTGTTATTGAAATGAAAATCTTATCTGAGCCAGAAAAATCACCACCAGCAAGCTCTATCCCCCATTTATTACAACCCTGCTTTAAACCATTATAAAAATCCTTTAAATCTTTTTCTTTAAATTTTTTTGGAAATCCCAATCCTAAGTAAAAATATTCAGGTTCTCCTCCCATAGCAATAATGTCACTTATATTAACTCCTAAAGACTTAATAGCGAGTTCATTCATTGAAAAGTGATTTTTATTAAAATGTATGTTTTCGATTAAAATGTCATTTGTTATTAATTGATAATAATCATTTAATTTGTATACAGAGCAATCATCTCCAATTCCTTTACCTTTGCTAAATTTAAAGTTTTCTTTTAGAAATTGAACGAATTTTTGTTCATTCATAAAAAGATCTTTTTACACATAGCTGTGTTAACTGCTTCCTCTATTTTTTTTACGAACACAAATTCAATCCCTGTTAAGTAAGCCTCTTTTAACTCTGTAAGATCCTTTTTATTTTCAAATGGTAGAACTATTTTATTTATACCAGCTCGTTTTGCAGCTAAAATCTTTTCCTTTACTCCTCCAACAGGGAGTATTTTCCCTCTTAATGTTATTTCACCTGTCATTGACACTTTTCTGCTTATTGGGATCGATGTAAAAGCAGAGCATAGGGCTGTAGTTAAGGTTATACCTGCTGAAGGACCATCTTTAGGTATACCGCCTTCAGGAATATGAATATGAATATCATTTTTTTCAAATTGTGTTTCCTTTATTAAGAGTTGTTTTGCTTTTGATTTTAAAAAGCTCAATGCAGCAGTTGCTGATTCTTTCATTACGTCACCGAGAGATCCTGTTAATATCAGATTACCCTTTCCCGGGATCAGTTTTACTTCAATAAAGAGGATGTCTCCACCGTAAGGTGTCCATGCCATACCAGTTGCAACACCTATAGAATCTTCTTCTAAAAGCTGATCCTTAAATAATTTAGGTAATCCTGCATATTTTTCGATATTTCTTGTGCTAATCTTATATAGTTTTTTTGTTCCAGCTGCAATTTTATGGGCGATTTTTCTACACACATTTCCAATTTCACGCTCTAAGTTTCTTACACCTGCTTCTCTTGTATATAAAGCAATTAAAATTTTTATTGCACCTGTGCTAAAGCTGATCAATTCTTTGTTAAGGCCATTTTCATCTATCTGTCTTTTTATAAGATGTCTTTTTGCAATTTCTATTTTTTCTTCTTGAGTATATCCATGAATATGAATTATTTCCATTCTGTCTCGAAAAGCAGGCTGGATCGGTTCAAGTGTATTTGCTGTGGTTATGAAAAGAACTTTTGAAAGGTCAAAAGCAATATCAAGATAATGGTCAACAAACGAATTGTTTTGCTCAGGGTCAAGAACTTCAAGTAATGCGGAAGATGGGTCGCCTCGAAAATCTGTACCAATCTTATCAACTTCATCTATCATAAAAACAGGGTTGTTTGAGCCACCTCTTTTTATATTCTGTATGATCTTTCCCGGCATAGCCCCAATATATGTTCTCCGATGGCCTCTAATTTCTGCTTCATCCCTTACTCCGCCTAAAGATATTCTAATAAACTTTTTGTTTAATGCTCTTGCAATTGATTTACCAAGTGATGTTTTACCAACGCCAGGAGGGCCTACAAAACAAAGTATTGGGCCATGGGTT